>JBJHAY010000038.1:0-15952 GCA_050485205.1 Gammaproteobacteria bacterium | reverse complement strand
CCTGGGACCCGGTGCGCAGGGTGGTTTGGGTGGCCCCATCCAACACCGACGCCATCTATCGCTTCGACCCCGCCACCCGCTCATTCGGGGTGCTGCCCCTGCCCAGGGAGCAGACCTTTCTGCGCATGATCGACATTGATCCGGAAACCGGCGTGCTGGTGACTTCCTACGCCAACATCGTCGAAGTGGTGAACGGTCCGCGCATGGCCCTGATCATTGAGCCAGGAGATGGCGCTTATCCGCGCCAATTTTCCCCGGCGTCCGCGACAGCACCGCACCCAGCCCAGTGACATGACAGCCTGCGGCAAAGCATTGCTCAACAGGCCCAGAAAGGAATTGACAACCATGCCTAAATATACTTTTTATTCCATTATCATGCTTGGCTCGTTCTACACGGTGTCGGCCCTCGGACAGGAAGATGGCGAGGCACTGATTTCCGGCAAGCTCTGCTATGCCTGCCACCAGATGGAAAGCACGGCCATCGGGCCTCCATGGCGTGCCATAGCCGCCCGGCATGCCCCGCGCAAGGCGGAAATGACCAATGTACTGGCAACCAAGATCATGTTCGGCGGTGGCGGTAACTGGGGAGTGATTCCCATGGTGCCCAGCCAGCACGTGAATATGGAAGAAGCCAAAAAAATGGCGGCGTGGGTGCTGGAACAGGTTCCCGACTCAAACTGAGGCGGTACCTGCCGACTCAGAACCGGAAGGTGTACATGAACCTCAGGGAAAGATCCGCCATCACCGAAGTAAAGCGATTGTCATTGTCCGCATCCACCATGCCCCAGTTCAGCACCAAGAAGAGTTGCTCACCAGCGCGGGGGATCCAGTGCAGACGGCTGTTGAGGCCAAGGTTCTCCGAAACATTGTCATACTGCAACAAGTTGCTCCAGGACAGGGTCGAGGAAAAGGCATATTGCGAATTCAATCCGAACAGGCGTACCGTGAAATTACCATCCGGTAGTTTGATTGCATTTTCATTGGCGGTCAGCGTGGCGGCAAAATGACTGTTGGGGCGCCAGGTTAAATTGCCGCTCTTCTGAAAATGACTGCCATCGTAAAAGTCTCCACTCCAGAACTGCATGCCTCCCGAAAGTTTGCGCTGTCCTCCCCAGGTCATGCCGATGAAACCTTCATTCCATGTGTACTCTCCCGCCGGGATGGTGACAGTGCGTGACCCGTCCCGCGCCCGGAAAATGACAAAAGGTTGTGGTATCACTTCCTTGAATTGCACAAAACGGGTCCAGTAGGAATCATTGGTATTGGTGAAGGAAGTCAGGCGCAAGCCAAGGTTCTGGTTATTGAGACCACCATTGCCGAGATTGTCCGCGCGATATCCCTCGGCGATCAAGGCGACCGAGCGGAAGAACGCATCCGGCGCATAGAACTTGCGATAGCCGACACTGGCATGGTGGTCCTCAATGTCATTGACATTCACATAACCGGCCGCTGGAAAGAAATTCTTCTCCACCCGCTTGTATTGATACTGACCTTGCAAGCCCTGTGCATTTGGCATAAACAGATTGATGCCCCAGGAAGCATTGTCTGTGTTGGCCACCCCCTCAGTGTCAGTCTGTTGATAGAAGCCGGAAAACTCCACGGTGTTACCGTAAAACGAGGTATTCCGATAACGCACATCCGTCCCCACCAACATGTTGTCGACATTGCTTTGGGGGTTGCCATGGGTCAGGATGGCGCCCACTTGGGTACGTGTCCCGACATTTCTTACCGTGCGCCCTACAAACACGTTCTGGGCATCAAGGGGACCGAACTCATCCTGTCTTATCAGTAGCGAACCCACGTTCCAGTCACCGACGCGGCCACTGAGCTTGACCCCACCAATCAGATCAATGGGCATGCCGTCTGGTCCAAGACCAATTCTGCGCGAAAAGAAAGGTCTGGCGCTTTGCCTCGCTGGCACGGAGGCCGCGGAGGAACCGGTGCCGGAGACGCCATTGAAACCGCCGGAGCCGATCTGGCCAAACTCGAAAATATCCACATCACGCAGGAAGAAATCGCGCTTTTCCGGGAAGAACAGATTGAAGCGGGTCAGGTTTACCTGGCGGTCATCCACTTCCGTGGCGGAGAAGTCTGTGTTGAGGGTCAATGATGCATTGAGTTGTGGCGTAATCTTGTAGAAGACGTCCAATTGGGGCTCGTAATGGCTTTCAAAAAAGCCATTGGGTCCAAACTCCCGGGTGCGTCTCATGGTCATCGACGGCACCACGTCCAGCCCCAGCCCCTGGCGCAAATTGGTAAGGCCAGTGGCAGTGCCGGAAGTGCTGGGATTGATCTCACGATTGAAGGACGACCAGGCTATGATCTCATTGCTCTGGCGACGGATACGGCTGAAATTCAGACCCCAGGTGCTGGAATCAGGATTGAAGGACAGGCTCTGGAAGGGAATGCGAATTTCCGCTGTCCAGCCAGAATCGTCGCGCTGGGCGCGGGCTTCCCAAATGCCCTCCCAGTTGCCCTCAACCTCGATGATGTTCTGGAACAGGCCCTCCCAGCGCACCCCATTGGGATTCACCTCGAAGCGGTAGCCATTGCGGCGATCCAGGTAGGGGTCGATGATGACGGCAAAGACATCGTCACTGTCCAGACTCTGGCCCTGTCTGAGAACCCTGTCGGTGATACGGGAAGTATCCCGCTCCTCCATCCTGGCGCCGATATACAGCGCATCTTCGGTGTAGAACACTCTGATCTGGGTGGGTTCGGTGGGTTCGGCATGATCCCGTGGGAATACCTGGTGCAGATCCTCGATCAGCGCGGCGCGCGACCAGTCGGCTTCGTCCAGGCTGCCATCGATGCTGACATCACCGGCCAGACGGGGCACTTCCACCGTTGCCGGGCCAATACCCAGGGTCAGCTGGGCAAGCAGGGGCGGAGAAGCCAGGAGGCCAGGCAGAATTACCAGTACGCATAAACCACAATAATGAGAAGCGCGCGCCAAGAATGGCTTGCGCTGAACTGACGAGAACAACTGTAATCCCCTGAGATTTGGTTTGGTGTTATGGGAGGTGAAGAATAAACGGGGTAGCCAACTATGTCCATCCAATGCGCACGGCGACCAGCCAGGGCTATTATTGTGCTTCCCGGCATCGATAACATGTTGAGTCGTTATCTCTCCTGCTGGAACTCCAGAAACTCGTAGGTCAATTCATTGCATCCGTGATCTTCATAGGGTACATCGGCCACCAACAGTGTGTCGGAACCAATGTATTCATCGCTGAAGTACACCGGGTCCGTAGCAACATAACTGCGATTCAGCGTCATGTTCTCGGGATCAAGCCAGAACCGCTCCACCACGTGCAATTGCTCGCTGTGACGCAGGGGGGGCACGATCACACCGGGCTGAAAACCGATGGTATCGACCACCAGCACGTCCCCTTCCCAACGGCCGATGGAATGTCCGGCGGGGCTGAGTTGGATGTCGGCGGGGTGCGCATCCATGTTCAGGTGGATGACACGCTGGTAGCTGACCAGGCCGTAGTTGATGACGATGCGATCATCTTCCTGGACGATGCGATTGACGGGACCATCATGGACCCAGTCGAGAATGATGCTGGTGGGTTCACAGCGCAGGCGGGGGTTGTCGAGTGGATTCCACATCTCGAAGGCCTCGTATTCCGCCTGTCCGCGGGCAGTAAGCGTTACGGGTTTTGCGTTCCAACCCGCAGAGGGAATGTCATCGGGAGAAAGTGTGCCGGCTTCGATGCCATCCTTCATGCTCTTGGGCACCAAGCCCACGCTACGCCCGGAAGGGGGCACGGCTATCACATACTGTTCCTGTGCCCAATCCCCGGCAATATAGGGTTCGCCCGACAACAAGCGCAGCGGGCGATTGCTTGCATCCACGGCAGAAAACTCGAGTTGGTCGTTACGATTCAGCTCCACCGCATCGCCGATGGTGATCTCTTCCAGATAACACGAGGCGGGATCATCCCGGTGCATGAAGCCGTAGATTGTGGCGCGGGCTTCAGGGATGAACATCTCCTTGGACCAGCCGGAGCGCCGCATCAACGTGGCGGCGCGCATTTCGCAGCGCATGGCAATGGTGCCGCCGTCTTCAGTATCTGCTTCCAGGTAGAGATAAGAGTGTGGATTGACGAAGTCGATGCTCTTGATGGTGCCGGTAATCACCGCATCCTTGGAACGGTCGAACAGCCCGAAACCATGGTGGGCCACACTGGCCGTTGGCAATACCAGCGTGGTCATTGCGCAAGCCAGAGCGAAAACGACTGTTCCACAGCGACTGGGTCGTGGGTTGGACAAGATTCCAGAATAGTGATTTTTTATTGTTATTGCTTTCACAGTAGTCTCCCCCAGCGCTGTTCTGCCGTCACTCTGTCACCCTGATCCCTTGCTGTCAAGACACCCTACAGCAGAATGAGAACAAGGAGTGCCGATCACGGCAGGGCATAAGCAATCAACTCCGCCCCCGCGTTGGCGCCGGACTGGCTCACCGCCACCACGATGTATTGCTTGCCATTGTGCATGTAGGTCATGGGTGAGCCGGTTTGCTTGGCCGGCATCGCCACCTGCCCGGCCACGTCCGCGCCGGTTTCCTTGTCGTAGGCCCGCAGCAGCGCCACACTCTCGCCATCGGCATTGGTATGCACATCGCCCTCGCCGGCGATCACCAGGGTCTTGGTGGTCAGTGTGCCGATGAAGATGCGCCCGGAGGCGCCGAGACGATCGACATTCTCCACCCCTGCCAAGGCCGGGTTGTTGCGGATATTGTCTGGCGTGGTGCTGTGAGGCTTTTGCCACAGCATCTCTCCACTGTTCATGTCATAGGCGGTGATACGGTCATAGGGTGGTTTGATCAGGGGGATGGTGCCCTGCAAAAAGGTGCCGACTCGCGGTGCGGCGGCGCCGGGCTGCGACCCCAGCCCTCCCCCTCCCAATCCTCCTGCTGGTGGCCTCAAGGCACCAGGCCCCGCTGCTGTCGCGGCAGGTGTGGGCGGATTGACTGCCTGCCCGGCCGGGCTGGGATCGAAAGGCTCAAGATCCGCCGGAATATTGCGCAACACGAACACTGCCGTGTGGGAGTGGATGTAGAGCCGGTTGCTTTCCGGGTCGAAGCTGCCGCCGGGCCAGTTGGCACCGCCGACATCCGCCGGCAGCATCAGGGTACCCAGCGCACCATTCGGGCGATCAACGGCGGGAGATGTGTAAAGTGGACCAATATGATATTGCGCCATCACCTCTTCGGCTTCCGCCCGTAATGCAGGGGTCAGGTCATTCAGCACTTCCTCCGAAAAACCCTGGCGATCAAAGGGCAGTGGCCAACTGGGGAAGGGCTGGGTGGCGCTGGTTTGTTCGTAGGGAGATTCCGATTGTGGCACCGGCAGTTCTTCGATGGGCCAGATGGGTTCACCGTTTTCCCGATTCAGCACGAACAGGAAAGCCTGCTTGGTGGGCAGTGCCAGCGCCTTGATGGTATTGCCTTCCCGTTCCATGTCGAACAGGATCGGCGCGGCAGGCAGGTCATAGTCCCACAATCCATGGTGCACGGTCTGATAATGCCAGCGGCGCTCCCCGGTAAGCACATCCACCGCCACCAGGGACTCTCCGTAAAGCCCGTCTCCAGGACGATTGAAGCCATTGTAATCGGCCGAGGGCATCTCCACCGGCAGGTACACCAGTCCCAATTCCGGGTCCGCGCTCATCTGTGCCCACACCCCGGTATTGCCGTTCTTGTCGGCGGAGCCATCCTGCCAACTGTCGTAGCCGAACTCATCCGCCCAGGGGATGGTGTGAAATATCCACAGCCGCTCGCCAGTGCGCGCGTCATAGCCTCGCACATAGCCACGCACATCCCAGGTGGCGCTGGGGCTGCCGGCGGGACGGTGGGCGGCCCCCACCACGATGACATCACCCACCACCAGGGGTGTGGCATTGAGGCCGATGTCGCCCCCATCCGGATCGATCTCCTGATCGAAGTTCTGCTTGAGGTCCACCACGCCATTGTCTCCAAAGGAGGCAACCGGAACTCCTGTTCCAGCATCCAGCGCAATCATCCGATAGCCAGGTGTCACATATATGATGCGCTGATCGCTGCCATCCTCGTTGGACCACCATGCCACGCCACGACCGGCGCCTTGACGCGCTCCCGCAGTACCGCGAGCGCCTTCGTCCTGGCTATGCATCCAGCGCACTTCTCCGGTGGCGGGATCAAGCGCCACCACCGCGCGGCGGGTGCCCGCCGTGGTGTAGAGGGTATCGTTTACGTAGAGGGGCGTGGCGGAATACAGGGTATCGGGCCGTGGACCCAGAAAATGGGTGGGCAGGCGCCAGGCGATTTGCAGATCCTTGAAGTTATCCTTGTTGATCTGATCCAGGGGCGAGTAGCGCTGACTGGCCAGATTGCCGCCATAGGTGGGCCATTGCTGCCGACTCTGATCTACCCCGGCTTGTGACTGGGCATGGAGTACTGGCGGCACCAGCAGGACGAGGACGCCGAAGACCGTGGCCAAGCCTATCCGTGCAATCGACTTGCTGCCGCGCCGGACCAGGTACTGCAACGCCATCGCCAGGGAAGACCGATGCTGTATTCGGATTGGAGACAAGGGCGGGGACAGGGTTGGGATAGTCAGCATGGGAGCCTCCCTTGACTAGAAGCCTTGTGGCGCTTGATAGGGTATTCGTGTCAGCACATCCTGCCCGCTATCCAGCGCCTGCCCGCCGATGGGCAGGCCGTTGTACCAGAGCATGTAGGCGAGGATGTCCACACTCTGTTGCCGGGACAGGCTGTTGGGCTTCTCCGGCGGCATGGTCTGGATGCGCGCCACCAGCGCGGCCAGGGGAGCGGCATTCCAGGTACTGTTGAATTGCGGGCCGGCCAGCGCGGGGGCCTTGTCGACGCCAGCCATGGTCTCGCCGTGACAAAGCAGGCAATGTTCATAGTAGAGAGTCTGGCCACGCACCGCCTGTTCTTCTGAGTAGGCGCCGGTCAGCACCGAAGGCACTGCCGCCGGTTGCGCCAGAACCGTGCCAATGCCAATCCAGCATCCCATGGCCAGTGCTGTCACTGTCCCCATTGATGCGGGCACCACCCTCCTCACGGGAGATAAATACCGCTTGCTCCAGAACCTCGGCATCATCACAAGCCTTCAGCGCCCTCCATGGGGGCGACACCGCGGGGCAGGCCTTCCTGGGCAGCACCTTCCAGCGACAGACGTGCCCCGCTGCGGATCAGCGCGGTATCAGGTGGCCCCTGGAAGAAACTGTAGCCCTCCCGCGTATCTTTCCAGGCGGAAGGGCCGGCCACATACTTGCCTGCCTGCAGGGTGGCGTCCCTGATTCTGGACACCAGGGCTTCATATTCGGCATCACCCTGGCGCAGGCCGGTGAAACTGCTGAGGTCGGAACTGGCCACGAACACCACATCCACCTGATCGAGCGCGGCGATCTGCTCCACGATTTCAGCTCCCTCGGGGTTTTCGATCATGGCCACGATCATGATGTTGTCGTTGGCCAGGCGGCGGTAGTCGCGCCCCCACAACGCGCCATACTGGCCACCACCCTGGCTGCGCTTGCCAATCGGCGGATACTTGGTGAAGGTGATGCTGTTCTCGATTTTTGCCATGGTGTCCACCATGGGCACGATGATGCCCAGGGCACCCAGATCCACGGCTTTCTGGATATCCCCCTCGGTGCCATCCGGCACCCGGATGAAGGGCAGCGCGGGGCCAGGGCAGGCGCGGACCATGACGGCGACCTCGGCATAGGTCAGGGGACTGTGCTGCATTTCGATCCACAGAAAATCGAAGCCAGCACTGGCCATGGCGCAGTAGATTTCCACATCGGCCGTGGTAACGGTGCCGCCCACCACCTGCTCGCCCCGCGCCAGCTTCTGTTTGACTGTATTGAAAATGGCATTGTCGGCTTCGGCATCCTGGGCCGAGGCGCTGACAGCAATACCAAGCGTGACGGCAAAAAACAATGCCATGACAGCACTGGTGTTGTGGATATTGTTCATGATTCCCCCCACTTCAGGATTGGATTTACGGGCTATCCGATACTGCTCGGGATATCCTTTGTGATTGTTTTATTCCACTATGGCCTGGTAAATCAGGTTCTCTATCTTATTACGAATACCGCCATCCGTCGGCATTTTCTGCGCCATGATGACATAGGTTAGATCTTCCATCGGATCAACACTGAAAAAAGTGGTGGCCGCGCCGGACCAGCCATAGCTTCCCACCGAGCCCAGGCGGCCCAGGGCACGATCATCGATGACCACTGACACACCCAGCCCCCAACCAGTGGAAGCAGGGCCATCACCGTTGATGGAAGCAATGTTGTCGGGCAACCAGTCGCGGGACATCAGTTCGACGGTTTTCCTGCCCAGGATGCTGACCCCGTCCAGTTCCCCCTTGTTCAACAACATCTGGGCAAAGCGCAGATAGTCGCCGGTGGAGCCGGAGAGACTGAGGGTGGCGAAGGCATGATCGGTGTAGCGGGCGTAGGCGTCACCCTGCTGAGCCTGGAGACCCCCATCAGCATTGCGGCCATACACGGTGGCAAAGCGGTCCGCGACCGAGGGCGGCACGCCGAACATGGTATCCCCCATGCCCAGTGGATCGAAAATATGTTCCTGCAGATACTGGGCATAGGGCATGCCCGAGAAATATTCCACCAGGTAGGCCTGCACGTCATGGCCGAGCCCATAGACCCACTCTTCCCCTGGTTGGTAACGCAGCGGCACCCGGCCCAGCTTTTCCATTTCATCACTGAGGGATTCAAGATCACCCATGCTCAGGCCATGTTCGCGGTAAACCAGGTCGATGGGATGCTGACCCACGCCAGAGGCAAGTCCTAGTGTATGGCGGAAAGCATCCAGCACGGTGGGCTTGCGCTTCATGTCTTCCAAGCGCAGATTGCCATTGCTGTCCTGGCCGGCATAGACCTTCAGATCCCGAAACGCGGGAATATACATTTCAAGTGGATCGCTCAGTTGAAAATGACCTTGTTCGTAAAGCATCAACAGGGCCACGCTGGCCACGGCCTTGGTCATGGAATAGAGCCGGAACAGGTGATCCGTGCGCATGGGCTCGCGGGTTTCGAGATTGGCATAGCCGTAAGCCTTGTTGTGTACCACCCGGCCATGGCGCGCCACGGCCACCACCAGGCCGGCAATATTGCCATTGTCCACCTCGGCCTGGATGCCGACATCAAGCACGGCCAGGCGCGCTGCGGACATCCCCACGCTTTCCGGTTCACCTTGAGGCAAGAGGGGCTGGGCAAGGGCACTAGCCGCCAATATTGAAGTCAGCGCCAGACATGGCAGTACGCAGAGGGGTTTCTGAAACAGGTTTTCCATGGTGGGCTCCAGGACGGGCAGGTTTACAGGTTGACACCTTGCTGCAGACGATACGCCAGCAACAGTGCCGACTGGGGCAAGGCAGACATGCAAGCCCCAGCTATTGTGATTATTGGCCCGCCATTATGGCAATACTGTGCGAGGCTACCTGTCCAGAACGGATGTATGATGCACGCAATTGCTCACCCACCACGACTACTTTATGGCTTGTCATAACGGCGAGAGTCCACTATTTCTCCAGGGAGAATGAGGCATGATCAACAACAATATCCTACCCTTATCCGTTCTGGCCTTGTCGGTGGCAATGGCCGTGGCCTGTTCACCATCACCAACTCCCACCCCACCCCAGGTGACATCGAACCCTCCCTTGCCACAGCCATCTGACTGCGCCGCCCTGGCCACCCTTGCCTTGCCCAACGCGCGGATCTCCACTGCCCAACAGATACCCGCGGGCGGCTTCCAGCCTCCAGCCGGCATCACCGCGCCACCTGGCGTGGCGGAAACAGCTTTCGGCGGGCTGCCATCCTTCTGCAGGGTCAGCGCCACCCTGACACCCAGCCCGGATTCCGACATCAAGGTGGAAATCTGGCTGCCCCTGGATAACTGGAACGGCAAGCTGGCTGCCATCGGCAATGGCGTGTGGGCCGGCTCCATCTCCTACTTCCAGATGGGCGCCCCACTGGCACGGGGCTATGTGACGGTGGCCACCGACACCGGCCACCAGGGCAGCGGCATGGATGCGTTGTGGGCAGTCGGACACCCGGAAAAAATGGTGGATTTCGGCCATCGCGCCGTCCACGAAATGGCCGTCGCGGGCAAGGCCGTCAGCAATGCCTTCTATGGCAGTGCCCCCATCCACTCGCTGTGGGCCTCATGTTCCACCGGTGGGCGCCAGGGACTGATGGCCGCTTACCGCTATCCGGATGACTTCGATGCCATCTCATCCATGGCCCCGGCCAATCCCATGACCGGCCTCATGACCCAGTCCCTGTGGACCGGCTATCAGGCCTTGCGCGCCCCGGAATATGGTCTGACGCCAGCCAAGCTGAATGCGCTGCACCAAGCCTATGTGCAAGCCTGTGATGCCTTGGATGGGGTGGAGGATGGCATTGTCAGCCACCCTGGACAATGCGCCTTCGATCCCGGCGTTTTGCAGTGCGCGGCAGGGGACGCCGAGAATTGTTTGACTGAGCCGCAGGTCGATACCATGCGGGCGATTTACGGCGGGGTGGTGAACCCCCGCACGGGCGAAGTCCAGTTCGAGGGCTTCCCACCCGGCAGCGAACAACAACTGGCCGCGCTGGTGATGGGCCCCGTGCCCTTCATGGCCGCCACCAGTTACATGCGCGACATCGTGTTCGATGACCCTGAGTGGGATTTCAAAAGCTTCGACTACGACCAGGACAGCCTGCGCGCCACCGCGGCCTGGGGCGATGTGCTGGACGTGCCCCCCGATGGTCTTGATGCCTTCTTCGCCAGGGGCGGCAAGCTTATCCTCAGTCACGGCTGGCAGGACGGCCTGATTCCCGCAGGCAACACCATCAAGTTCTACAACCAGCTCTTGGCGCATGTGGATGAAAGCGTCGCGCGCGAGCAATTGCGCCTGTTCATGATCCCAGGCATGGCGCACTGCGCTGGCGGTGAAGCCCCCCATCTGTTCGATGCACTGGGCCTGGTGGATACCCTGGCGCAAGGGGCGCCGATGCCGGAGACCATCATCGTCAGCAACCCGCCCGGCACGCCGCCCAGGACCCGGCCACTGTGTCCCTATCCGCAGTTGGCGGTCTATCGTGGCGAGGGAGATACGGATCAGGCCGAGAATTTCGAGTGCCGGATGCCTTGATGGTTGCTGGGTCTAACACCTTGTTGAAAAGCCATTGTCAACAAGGTGTTAACGCTCCCCTTGCAATGTCATGCAGTTACTTGACGCGCCAGAACTGCACACGCACGTCTTCGGGAAAGCGCTGCCCAACGCCAATGAATACATGACGCTCCAGCCACTTCAGTTCTGGCGCGGAAGTTTCGAAGGTGGGCATGGTGCGGAAGTAGACCAGATCCGGATCCACGATCTGGCCGGCATTGAGCTGCTCCATCACTTCGGGAGGCGCATGGCGCAGGGCAAAGTTCTGCACATAGATCAGCTTGCCATCATCGGTTTCCAGGGCGTAGCGGGTATCCAGCCGGGAAAATCCGTCGTCTTGTATGCTCTGCCAATCCGCGCCACCTGGTACGATGCGGCCCTTGATTGCGGGACCTTCAAAGGTGCCACCGGTGATATCCACAACCCGGCGCCGGCCATGATCCATGATGCCGAAATCCTGGGGCTGCCCCACGGTGGCCCGAAGCTCGAACGCGAACTCAAGTTCTGGTTGCGCCGGAGTGCTGTCTTGGGCCTGTGTAAAAGTGCAAGCCACGCTGAACCAGAGTGCAATTGCCAGTTGTTTTGTCATGATAATTCTCCTGTTTCTACATCAATAAGCTTGCCAAGCATAAGGGATTTCACCGCGACACGATATCTTTGCCTGCCCCACGGAGCGTGCAATAAAAAACCCCGCCAACCCTAAAGACTGATCTCTTGGATTGACGGGGTTAGGACAAGGCGCGAGGTCTTGTCCGTCGTAGGCTTAACGCTGTTCTTCGCGCGTTCCAGTCACCACAACCACAACCCTGCGGTCAGGTGCCAGACAGGCGATCTGAGCAGCGGCTGAACCAGTATTGCGGCAGGCATCAGCCGGCAACACCGGCTCATCGCTGTTGACCCCACGGGCAGTGATCTGGCCAGCAGGCAGACCGGCATCCACCAGGTAATCCCTTACCGCGTTGGCGCGGCGAGTGGACAGCCCCAGGTTGTAATCGCGGGTACCGATGCGGTCGGTATGACCGACGATACTGATCTGGTCAAAGTTGAGGCCATTGATCTGGCCTACCAGGCCATCCAGCTCCTGCCGTGCTTCCGGCTTCAACTCGGAACGATCAAAGTCGAACAGAGCCTCCGCCTGCAGACTCACCTCGAGGATGACGGTCTGGGGCTCTGGTGCCGGCGGGGGCGGCGGGGGAGGAGTTGGCTCAGGCTGTGCCACTACTGGCGCCGGGCGCGCTCCAAAACGGAATACCATGCCCACGGAGGCCATGTCCGCGTACTTGGTGGTGGTCAGATTGCTGGGGAGCCAGTAACGCTCCAGTTCCGCCCTGAAGGAGACCGCGTCGCTCACCTGGTACTGCAAGCCAAGACCTGCCTTGCCGCGGGCACTGCGGTCATTGCTGTCGACGAAGCCGCCAGCTGGCATGTTGGTGCCGAACACCTGTCCAACGCGCATGTTGTGCACACCCGCGCGACCAATGATGGAAAGGCTTTCGGTCAAGGGCATGTTGCCGACCAGATCGAGCCCGAAACCACGCAGGTTGATATTTGCACTTTGGCCACCCGCGGGCACGGTGCCTGCGTTGAAATTGAAAGTGCCAAGATCGAAGTAGCTGCCTTCCACGGCAATGCGAGGACTGAAGCTGTAGCCGGCCAGGCCCTTCCAGCCCACTTCACGTTTGTCCTTGTCAAAACTGTTGGTGGCGAATCCGGCGCTGTTCAGACCATTTACGATGGCGGCGCCATCAATGTCCGAGCGGGACCTGCCGATGTTGAGTCCCGTGTACCAGCCAGAATCCTGAGCCATTGCGGGGGGGATAGCCAGGGCTGTTACCACAGCCAGAGTGGTCAATTTCATTCCTGTTGGGAAAAAGCTGGTTTTACGCTTCATATATCTTCTCCTTAGAGGCCTCTTGGGCCAGTCGCTTCGGCTGCCATTAAAACAAGTTACCGAAGTGCGTATTTGAGCAAGATCAACAACGACCTGCAAGTCTTACCGCAAAATTTTGCGTTATACAGTACGCTTTTGCTTATTTATCTCCGGTTATGGAGGCTTGACAAAACTGCGGTGAATGGACAGAATTCGCACCCTTCAAAGTTCAACGGCAATGTAGCTCAGTCGGTTAGAGCACAGCATTCATAATGCTGGGGTCGGTGGTTCGAGCCCACCCATTGCTACCAGATAAATCAAGGGGTTAGGAGATATCTTAGCCCCTTGTTTCTTCCAAATCAGCTCACTTAAGTCCCAGTAATTCCAGCACCTCCCGGAGTTCTGCGAAGCTAGCGGTCATGCGGCTTCCGACCATTTTCGTGGCGTCACGAAAATGGTCGAGTTGGGCAGCGGTTCCAGTCGCGAGATAGATGATTTTATGCTCACTCGCTATGCCTGCTACACCAAGATCGGCGAGGGTATTGCACAGTTTTCCACCGACAGCGATATTCTCGGCGATGCCTACGAATACCTCATCGGTCAGTTCGCCGCTGGTTCCGGTAAAAAGGCCGGGGAGTTCTATACTCCGCAAAGTGTCTCCACCATTCTCTCCCGTATCGTGACGCTGGAAAGCCAGAACCCTTCATCGGCCAAGAAGAGAAAACTCCGCAGCGTGCTGGACTTCGCCTTCTTGCTACACGGTTTTCACTTTCTGGGTGATGAGGGCACCATGGCCATTATCCTGCCCCACGGCGTGCTGTTTCGCGGCGGGGCAGAAGAAGAAATCGACTTATCCGCTGTCCATGCCAAACTGACTGAAATAGAAAAGAGAATTGCCAAAGCTACCGAGGCTCACAACAAATACCTGAAAGAACTGGGCTTACCCCCCGTGTAACAGGAACATGACTTATCCAGCAACATGGCTGGTAAGCAGGCGCTCCACTGCATTTACCCCATCCTCCGGGGGCCTCGCGGCATAAACGCAGCAATTGCGGCGAGCTTGTTCATAGATTAGTATGAACGCGAAGGGGTCAGGACACTTTATAGGCCTTGCCCTGATCAGGTCTCACTGCATTCTCCGCCATGAGAGATCTTGTCAGGGCCAAGGACTGTATGTGCCGCGGTCGATGGGCAGTCCCTTGCCAGCGACGAGCAATGCATGGTTCTTCCGTAGCACGGGGGGCACAAGTGAAACCGACCAATACTTCGGACCCCGAATACTTCCACCGCGTGGTCGACTGCCAGTACGCCTGCCCGGCTCATACCCCCGTTCCCGAGTATATTCGCCTCATCGCCGAGGGCCGCCATAACGATGCCTACATGATCAACTGGGTATCGAACGTGTTTCCCGGCGTGCTGGGCCGAACCTGTGACCGCCCCTGTGAGCCCGCCTGCCGTCGCGGCCGTCTCGGTCAAGGCCAGGAACCGGTGGCCATTTGCCGCCTGAAACGTGTCGCCGCCGATAACAAGAGCGACATCAATGACCGTTTGCCCGTTATTCCCCGCAAGAAGAATGGCAAGCGCATCGCCCTGGTCGGTGCCGGTCCCGCCTCGCTGACCGTGGCGCGGGATCTTCTGCCTCTGGGATATGAAATCGTTCTCTATGACGATCAGAAGGTCGCCGGTGGCATGATGCGCAGCCAGATCCCCAGTTTCCGCCTGCCGGCACAAGTGCTGGATGAAGAAATCGGCTACGCGCTGCGAAATGCCGTGGAACTGCGCCTGGGACAGAGAGTGGACAGCCTGCGTGCCTTGCTGCGGGAAAATTACGACGCCATCTTCATCGGCACCGGCGCCCCCAAGGGCAAGCTCCTGACATTGCCTGGCCTGGAGCAGGCCACTGCCAATGTGCATATCGGTGTGAACTGGCTGGCCAACGTGGCCTTCGAGCATGTCCAGGCCATCGGCCGCCGGGTACTGGTGCTGGGTGGTGGCAACACCGCCATGGATTGTTGCCGTACGGCGCGCCGCCTGGGAGGCGAGGATGTCAAGGTCGTGGTGCGCAGCCCCCGCGAAACCATGAAGGCCTCGCCCTGGGAAATCGAGGATGCGCTACACGAGGGCATCCCCATCATCAACAACCATGTGCCCAAGGAGTATGTGATCGAGGATGGGCGCCTGGCTGGCATGCTGTTCGAAAAAGTGGTGGCCGAGTTCGACAACAATGGCAGGCGCACCCTGGTGCCCGCTGGTGAAGCGCCCATATGGTTTGCCTGTGATGACGTGCTGGTGGCCATCGGCCAGGAAAACAGCTTTCCCTGGATTGAACGAGACATTGGCATCGAATTCGACCAGTGGGGCATGCTGGTACTGGATTCCCTGACTTATGCCACCACCCATCCCAAGGTGTTTGCCGCCGGTGATGCCGCGTTCGGGCCGGAAAACATCATCACCGCGGTGGCCCAGGCGCATCAGGCAGCCATATCCATCGACAATTTATGCCGTGGCCAACCACTGATGCAACGGCCTGTGCCCATGGCGACACTGGTCAGCCAGAAAATGGGTATTCATGAATGGAGCTACGACAGCCCAGTCACCGCAGATGACCGCAGGCGCGTTCCCCTGGTGGAGGTCGGCAGGGCATTGAGCGACCGCAAGGTGGAAGTGGAATTGGGCTTCGACCAGCAACTGGGGCTGGTGGAAGCGCAACGCTGCCTCAATTGTGACGTGCAGACGGTATTCACCGCCAAGCTCTGCATCGAATGTGATGCCTGTGTGGATATTTGCCCCACTGACTGCCTGACCATGACCGCCAACCATGAGGATGAAACCATCTTCAGAGACAGTCTGACCATGCCAGCCCGCAATGCTCGCCAGCCCCTTTATG
>JBJHAY010000037.1:0-16163 GCA_050485205.1 Gammaproteobacteria bacterium | reverse complement strand
AGAAAATCCAGGATGAAATCGCGCCGGGGGTGCCGGCATACGAACAGGTAGTAGGCATGGAAGTTGTGCTCTGCCACCTTGGGCAGCTGCAAGCCGGTGTCTGCCAGCTCCCGATAGTAGAGCTCGGCCAGTTGCCGGCGGCGGGCAATGTAGGTATCCAGATGCCCCAGTTTGCCCAGCAGGATGGCGGCATGCAGTTCGTCGAGCCTGGAATTGTAGCCCTGCTCCAGGGAGTAGTACTGCTTGTCCATGCCGTAGAAGCGTAGCCGGCGGCAACGGGCTGCCAGTGTTTCCGAGGCAGTGAGAATCATGCCGCCATCGCCATAGCCGCCGAGAATCTTGGTGGGATAGAAGGAAAAGGCGGCGAGATCACTCATGCTGCCCGCCACCTTGTCACGGAAGCGGGCGCCATGTGCCTGGGCACAATCTTCGATCACCTTGAGTTGGTGACGCCTGGCCACGTCCCGCACCACGTCCATGTTCACACACTGCCCGAACAAGTGCACGACGAGGATGCAGCGGGTATTGTGGTTGACCGCGCTTTCCAGTTGCGCGGTGTCCATCAGGTAGGTGCCGGGCTCGATGTCCACAAACCGGGTTCGTGCCCCCGTGGCCTGAATCGCGCTGACGGTGGGCACGGCGGTATTGGCCACGGTGATGACTTCATCTCCTGGGCCAATGTCGAGTGCCTTCAAGGCCAGGAACAGGGCATCGGTGCCACTGTTGACGCCGATTCCATGTTCACTGCCGCAGTAGCTGGCGAAGGCGGCTTCGAAGTTGCGCACGTTGTCGCCCAGGATCAGCATGCCGGATTCCAGCACCCGGCGTATTGCCGCCTCGATTTCGAGTTTCTCCGCCTCGTACTCGCGCAGGTAACTCCATACTCTGATCATTCGCTTCCCCGTGTCATTCAAATAGTCTCAGGCAGGCCAACAGCGATCGCGCTTCCGAGTTCACCAGGCTTTCGCCCTGGGACAGTTGCCGCAGTTGCGCCAGCGTCAGCCATTGGTGGTTCTGTGTTGCTTCTATCGCCTCTGGCAGTCTGATCACCAGGTAATGATTGCGCAAGCCCCAGAAGCGGCCGCCTTCTTCAGACTGAATGGAAGAGTGGAGGACGTCCGTGGCGGCTGGCGCCAGAAAATACTCCAGGTAGGGCACTTCCGATTGGGACTGAGAGAGGGCACGGGACTGATAGTCGAACAGCGACACCGTGGGCGCCAGTTCGACGCTGCCGACAATGCCAGGCTCAGGCTTGGCTTGCAGCAGGAAATGCATCACACCGTTGATTTCCGCACAGAGAAAGCCCGCCAGCCCCAGGCCATCATGCTTGAGCAGGGGCTGACACCATTGCGGCACTTCACGGTCGCCGGCTTCCACCCGCACGCCGGCAACTTCGAAATAGTTTTGCGACACATGGCGGATAGCCCATGCATCGCGCACCCAATCCCGCACCGCGTTGAGGGGGATGTCCTCGGTGTGCAGCGCAAGGCTGGCACGCCTGGCCAATAGCCACTCACGCAACTGCTCCAGGGTTCTGTGGGCGGCACCGGACTCATCCGGTTCGGCATAGGCAATGTTGGACAGCACGCTGCGGGCATCCATGTTGACGGTGTCGTCCTCCGCCATCAGTTGCTGGATCTCGTACAGGGTGAGCCAGCGGAATCCAGGCAGCAGGGGGATGTCGGCATCGCTGTCCAGCAGAATATTGCGATTGAATTTGCGCAGGAAGCGGGTGCCGGTTTCGGATTGCAGCTGACTGTTGATCACCCGTGCTCCTGGCTCCAGAAAAAGCTCTGTGTAGGGTGGCAGCTTGCCCTTGTGGGTCTGGGAATAATTACTGTAGGTGGCCTGAAGCGTGGGTGACAGTTGCACCTTGTTGATATTGCCAGGCTCCATCTTGGCCTGCATCAGGAAGTAGCGGGTGCCGTGGAATTCCCGGGTGATGATGCCGAGGATGCCGATCTCCGGCTGCTGGATGATGGGCTGGTCCCAGGACGCGGCGGGATCAGCGCCAGGTGCGCAGCGCAGCCCGGTAATACTGAAGAACTTGCCACTGCGGTGCCGCAGATTGCCGCTGTCAGCATCAAAATACCACTGCGCCATGTCTGCCAGGGGAATGCGGGTGACCTGGTACTCTGGCCGTTGCCGCAGCAATTGCAGCCAGCGCCGGGTATCCTCAAGATCCTGGAAGTGGTTGTGCCGTGCCCTGGCGGAGTCGATAAAACTCTTGCGGTAATGCTCCATGCTGGTCATACCCGGGATTGCTTCAGCACGGCAAGATATTCCTCGTAGGTTCTGATGGATTTGGCACGATCGTAGTGGGTGCTGGCAAGGACCATAGACACGGCACCCGCGGAAAATTCCATGAGACTGGTGAAGGTCATCCGTGGCAGGTACAGTCCCTTGTTGGGATCATTCAGTTCGAAACGCAGGGATTTCTCCGCATCCCTGACTTCGATCACATGGCTGCCACTGATGCCGATGACCACCTGATCGGTATCGAGATGGGCATGGCCGCCACGGTCGGCGGAGACGTGGTGCATGTAGAACACCCGGCGAATCTCAAAGGGAATATCCACACAGGCTTCCACCGCCGTCAAGGTGCCCCTGGCATCGGTGACAGCGGGCAGGTCGATCCACCTGATCCCGTCAAGACCGGACTTCATGGCTGCCTCCTGTCTTGCGCACCAGTATCTGCAGGGAAGTGCCGAATGGCCGCAAGCCAAGCCATCTGTCCTCCATCCGCTGTAGCCGATACAGCAGGGAGTTGAAGGCAGAAGGTGGCAACTTCACATCGGATTCGATCCTGGCCGCGCCGCCGAACTTCATGCGCAGCCGTTGCAGCCCGCGCACCAGGAACACCAGTGGGGTCAGCAGCACCAGACGATAGCGCAAGCGATAGTCGTCGATGCCTGCCTGCACCAGCAAGCTGCGCATGCCATCGCCGGTGAAACGCTTGTTGACGCCCACCGCCAGGTCATGAATGCCGCCCAGGCAGGGGAAGGCGGGGGTCTGCACAATCAGCAGGCCACCGTCATGCAGTTGATCGTGGGCGTTGCGCAGAAAGTCCATGCGTTGCTGGTCGTCGGGCAGGGAGCAGATCACATCCATGGAGACGATGACGTTGGCCTTGCCCGCTTGCCGCAGCAGGCCGGCATCGGCGATGGAACCTTGTACCACGTCCAGGCCTTGTTGCCGGCAGAAGTTCACGGCAATGCCGGACAAATCCAGGCCCAGGCAGTGCTCATAACCGTGGCGGCGCAGGAAGCGCAGCAGGCCACCGGTACCACAGCCAGCATCGAGGATACGGATGCCGCGGTCATTGCCGAATGCGCCTTGAATCATGTCCAGTACGTCCTGGTGCAGACTGGTGTACCACCAATGTGTGGTTTCCACTGCCGCCATGCGGGCATATTCGGCCTCCAGCATGGTGGTGGATGGGCTTGGGGCAGGCTGACTGTCATGCATCCCTGGAATCCCAGTCCGGCATGAGCTTGCCTGTCTGCCGGCCACCATCCCTGACCAGCACACCGAAAATGACATACTTGAACACCAGGTAGTTGATGGCTGCCAACAACAGCATGATGGCGATTTGCGAGGGGATGACAGGCAAGGTCAGTTGCTCGACGGCGATGCTCAGCAACAACAGGTTGAGCAGGAAGGTGGTGGCGTAGCCGGCGACGGTGAGCGCCAGGGGCTTCATGTCGTTGCTGATGGCGACGCGGAAAGTGAAATGCTTGTTCATGTAATAGGAGAATAGAATGCCCGCTGCATAATCACCGCACAGCGCCAGCCGGTAATCCAGGCCAAGGGCCACCATCAGCAGAAACACCCCGGTGCCAATGGCCACGGTGCCCACGCCCACCAGGTTGAAGCGGAACAGCTCCGCTACAAGTGTTCTTCCTTTACTGCCCATTGAGGAGTTCCGTTTGCGTGTAGGTAATGCTTGCCAAGATACTCACCGATCAAGCCCAGAAAGATGATCTGCACACCGGAAAAAAACAGGATGGATACCATCACCGAGGTCCAGCCCACCTGCATGTCGGGATTCATGATCTTCTGGACGATGAAAATGGCGGCGGCGACAAAACTGAACAGGGTCACGATCATGCCGAACAGCGCCAGCAGTCGCAGGGGCTTGATGGAAAAATTGATGAACATGTTCAACCACAGCGAGGCCAGTTTTGCCAGGGTGTAATTGGATTGGCCCTGGCGGCGGTCTGCATGCTCCACCAGCACCGAGCTGATGTGGCGGGTTTCCCGCAGAATCAGGCCATCGATGTAGGGGAAAGGCCCCTGGTAACGGATGATGCGCTTGATCATGTCGGCGCTGATGACCTTGAAGCTGGACAGATACAGTGAGGAGGGTTTTTCCAGCAACCAGTTCGCCACCAGGTTGTTGAACCGGCTGCCCAGGTTGCGGTAGCCATTGTGGCGCTTTTCACGGTAGCGGGAATAGACCACGTCATAGCCCTGACGGGCTTCCTCCACCAGGGCGCGGATTTCCCGTGGCGGATTCTGGAAGTCGTCATCGATTACCACCGCGTAGTCACCCGTGGCGTAGTTGAGGGCGCACATCACCGCGTTGTGTTCGCCGAAGTTCTTGCGCAGGGCAATGTATTTGACAGAAGGCAGGCGGGTTGCCAGTTCCTTGCAGATCTGGTCGCTGGCGTCCTGGCTGTGATCATTGACCAGGACGAACTCAAGGCTGTAGTGGGGGGACAGTTCGGCAATACACTCGTCCACCAGGGCTGCAATGGTCTGGGCACCGTTGAAAACAGGGATGCAGATGGTGAGTTTTGTCGATAATTCGGTCATGGCCACGGTAGTTCAGGTTGCGAATACTTCTGTTGTTCCCGCAACATGATTCGTGCTGGCAAGCATTGCCGAAATTTCTTTTCTTTGCAATGCCCCGGAAATAAATATTTAGAATGAAAGCGTGACCCTGGTGCCGTTACCAGGCCTGGAATGCACACTGATATCACCACCATTGAGCTTGACAATTTGGCGAACGATGGTCATGCCGATGCCATTGCCGCCACGCTTGGTGGTGAAGAAGGGGACGAAGATCTGTTCGAGGTTGGCGGCCTCGATGCCACAGCCATTGTCGCTGACACTGATCGAAACTGCCCCGAAAGGCTTCATTTCCGCTTCCAGTGTCAGGACAGGGGATGCAGTGTCACTCATGGCCTCGAAGGCATTGCGTACCAGGTTGATGAGGGCCTGCTCCAGCAGTTCCGGGTCAGCGTGCAATTCCAGTGTTTCCGGTTTGCAGCGAACATGAATGACAGCCTGTTTGGCTTCGGCCTGCTCCGCCATTAATTTGGCAATGCCTTCCAGCAGTTGCCTGACCGGAAACAGGCGCGGGCGGGGCGTTGGCAGACGTGAGAGTGTACGGTAGCTCTGCACAAAACGCATCAGGCCCTGCCCCCGGTTGCCGATGGTGGCGGCGGCATTGGCAGCGTCTTCCAGGCGTTCCATGGCATCGCCGGCACTGTCTTCAAGGCAGCCCTTGTTTGCCTCAAGCATTGTCTTGGCGTCCGTGACGTTCTGCCTCACTGTGTCGGACAGGGAAGTGATCGGCGTGATGGAATTCATGATCTCGTGGGTCATCACCCTGATCAGGTTTTGCCAGGCTTCCAACTCCCGGTTCTCCAGTTCGCCCCGGATATCCATGAAGGACACCAGCTTCTGCGCTTGTCCGCGTACCCGCATGTGAGTGCAGGAAACCTTCAACAGCAGGGTGCCCTCCGGGCGTGTCACTTTCAACACTTGATCCCGTCCAGGTGCAAGGTTTTCGATGGCGTCGGCCAGCGCGGCGTCAGCTTGTCTGAAAGTATCAAGATCCCGGCATTCCCCGCGGCCAAGAAATTTCAGGAAGGCCTGGTTGGACACCAGGATGCGTCCGTCATCGGCAAGGGCCAATACCGCAATGGGAAGTTGTTGTACAAAGGCCTGCAGATAGGCCGCCTGGCTTTCCTTGTCACTGCGCTCGTTGCGGAAGCGCTCGATCACCCCATCAAAGGCTTCTCCCAGTTGTTGAAAGCTGGTATGGGGCAGGCGGTTACGGAACGATTGAGAAAAATCTGCATATTTGACGGCGGAAAGGAAACGACTGAGCTCCCGGTTGGTAAGACTGATATAGCGCAGCAGCGCAAAAATCTGCAGGCCCAGCAAGAGGGTGAGGGTCAGCATGGTGGCATAGTAGGCAGTATTGAGCAGGCACCAGCTCAACACCAGGATTGTCAACAGGATGCCGGTGACGTGCAGGATGACCCGCAGGTTAAAGCCCATGTTTCTCCATCCGCCGGTAGAGTGAAGTACGGGTGATGCCCAGTGTCCTGGCAGCATGGCTGATGTTGCCGCCATGCTGCATCAGCGCTTTTTCGATGGTGGCGCGTTCCACCTTGTCCAGGTTCAACTCCCTGTCGCCGCCACCTGTGCCGTCGACATCCAGGGTCTCGCCCGCCATCAACATTTCACTGGCCTGGATCTGCTCCGTGCGCCCCATGATCATGGCCCTTTCCACCGCGTGGCGCAACTCCCGAACATTGCCGGGCCAGTGATAGGCAGTGAGCCTGGCAAGCGTGTCGAGGGTGAGCTTGCGGCGCGGCAGTTGGTATTTCCGGGCATACAGCTCAATGAAATGTTCCAGCAGCAGCGGCAGATCCTCAGGCCGCTCCCGCAGCGGGGGCAACTGAATTTCGACAGTGTTGATGCGGTACAACAGATCCTCCCGGAAAGTGCCTTCCCGCACCATGCGCTTGATGGGCATGTTGGTGGCGCAGATCAGGCGCACGTCGATGGGCACCGCCTGGTTGGCGCCCACGGGCAGTACCTGGCGTTGTTCCAGCACACTCAGGAGCTTGCCCTGCAGGTGCAGTGGCAGATTGCCGATTTCGTCCAGGAACAGGGTGCCGCCGCTGGCGGCCTGGAAACGTCCCACCCGATCAGCGGCGGCGCCGGTGAAGGCACCCTTCCTGTGACCGAAAAGTTCGCTTTCGAACAGGGATTCCGTCACCGCCCCCAGATCCACCGTGACCAGGGCTTCCTCGCAGCGTGCCGATTGTCTGTGGATTTCCCGGGCAGCCACTTCCTTGCCACTGCCATTTTCCCCCAGGATCAGCACATTGGCATCGGTGGGCGCCACCCGTTGGATGTGGTCATGGACCTGAAGCATGGCAGGGGAGCTGCCGAGCAGACCAGTGGATGGCAGGGCCGGCAAGAGATCCTTCTGGCGCGATTTCAACTGCATGACCTCTTCCCGGCTGGCCTTGAGCCGCAGGGCCGTCTGCACGGTAGTGAGCAGGCGTTCGTTGTGCCAGGGTTTGAGAATGAAGTCGGCCGCGCCTTCCTTCAAGGCCTTGACCGCTGTCTCCACGGCGCCATAAGCGGTCATGAGAATCACCAGGGCGCCGGGCTGTTCTTGCTGGATATGGGCCAGCCAGCGCAGGCCCTCCTCGCCACTGTTGGCGCCGATGGCAAAGTTCATGTCCAGCAGGATGACATCCCAGTGTCGTTCAGCCAGATGGCGGGGGATTTGTTCAGGGTCCTCTTCCACGCTTACCTGGCCATAGCGTCTTTTCAGCAGGAGATGGGCCGCGGTCAGGACATCCGGGTCGTCGTCGATGACGAGAATATTGCCTTTATTGTCACTCATCCGGACACTCTGGAGGGAATTATGGGAGAAGTGTTCGAAATCGTACATATTTTGTCTGTTAATGTACAGTCTGGCCACCGCGCGACAGCATGTGGCAACTTTGGTGGTGACAAATGACGTGAGTTGGTCCCGCGACACGTCTCTGACCGTGGCCAATGTAGAAGCGATCTCATCAGCGTCGCGGACTAGTGCCTGGTGAATTTAACCAATACTTGGCACGAAAGCAGGTCCCATGATGGTTCTCAAATGGGTGCATGAAGTTAATTTGCTGATAAATAAGAATATTTCTAATATGGCATGTGCCTTGCTCCGGCAATGACAGACTCAGGGAAGAAACACGTTTAAAACAAAACAGAATTTTGGGAGCACACCATGAAGCGCTTAATTTTGATTACCATGTCACTTGCCCTCTTCATGACCCTGCCACTCAGGGCTGATGAGCGCGTCATCCGTGAACATTCATTCAACCTGGCAGACATTGAGGAAATCCAGATCAAGGGTGGCGTTGGTCAGCTTCGCATCACCTTGGTGGAAGGAGAGGCCCTGTACCTGGTGCTCGACATAGAAGGGCAGAAAAGTGGCTTGTTCCGCCGTGCCAGGCAGGTGGATGATGTTGATCTGAAGAGCCGCATTTCCGGCCGGCGCCTGGTGCTGGAAATGGATGAAAGCAATATCAGCACAGAATGGACAGTGGCGATGCCGGCAGTGCCAAGGACCCTGATTGACTTTGGTGTTGGTGAAGTGCTGGTGACAGTGGGCGACACCGAGCTTGATCTGAATCTTGGGGTGGGTGATGTCCATGTCACCGCTCCCTTGCACAGCACTGGCGATATCGACCTTGCTGTCGGCGTGGGGGATGCCAGTGTCAGAGGCGGCCAAATCATCGAGCGCCGCTCCAGGGTGGTATCCCATGAAATCAAGGCCCGTGGCGAGGGTGCAAAGCCGATTCGCGCTCATGTGGGCGTGGGGGAAATCAGCTTGCGCTTGGAATGATGTCCTGTCATATCTAGCTGTACGAATTCACTCATCAGGTGAACGATTCCGAACACTTCCAAGCAGGTCTGATCAGAAGTATTTTGCTAACTAATTGATAATAAGGATATTTATTTTTCGGTCTGTTATTTGCACTACTCATGGGAAAGCCACTGTCAAAGGAGTCACGGGCCCCATGGGGATGGACCGGAAAATCGAAAGAAGCCGCAAACCGCTCTATATCAAGCTGGCGCTAGCTGCTGTGTTGCTGGGCATCCTGGGCACGGTGGGACATGGCGTGTTGCAGGATGCCGCCGTGGCCAGCTTTCGCATCGAACGCGACCGTCTTACCATCGCCAGTGTCCGCCAGGGGTATTTCGAGGACTTCATCCCTGTGCGTGGCAGCGTCACGCCCTTGCGGACCATCTTTCTTGATGCCATCGAGGGGGGCAGGGTGGAGCAGGTCTTCGTGGAGAGCGGCAGTCTGGTGAAAGCCGGCCAGCCCATTCTGGAACTCAGCAACACCGCCCTGCAACTGGATGTCATTTCCCGCGAGGCCCAGGTGAGCGAACAAGTCAACAACCTGCGTAACACCCGCCTGGCCATGGAACAGAACCGACTTTCCCTCAAGAGCCAGCTGGTGGAACTGGATTACCAGATCAAGCGCCTGGAGCGGCTTGCGGCACGCCGCGAGGAACTGGCGGGCAGGCAGATGATCTCTCGCCAGGACTACGAGGAAACCCTGGACGAACTGGAATATCAGCGCAATCGCCGCGAAGTGACCATCGAAAGCCAGGACTATGACGAGCGCATGCGCGAGGCCCAGATCGAGGGCCTGGAAGCCAGCATCGAACAATTACAGCTCAACCTGGAAATCGCCCGCGGCAACCTGGACAACCTGGTGATCACCGCCCCCATGAACGGCCAGCTTTCCTCCCTTGATGCGGAAGTGGGCCAATCCATGACCAAGGGCCAGCGGGTGGGGCAGGTGGATGACGTGGACCGCTTCAAATTGGAAGTATTGATAGACGAATTCTACGTCACCCGCACAAGAGTGGGACAATACGCCGAATTCACTTTGGGCGGGCAGTCCTATGAATTGCAGGTCTCCAAGGTGTATCCAGAAATACAGAACGGTCAGTTCAAGGTGGACATGGACTTCGTCAGCACCGTTCCCTCGGAAGTCCGTCGCGGGCAAACCATGCAGGTCCGCGTGCAGTTGGGGGACTCTACGCCGGCCCTGCTGCTTGCCCGCGGCGGCTTTTTTCAGGACACCGGCGGCAACTGGGCCTTCGTGCTACATGAAAATGGTGAATATGCGGAGAAACGGCAAATCCGCCTGGGGCGCAGAAACCCGGAGTATTTCGAAGTGCTGGAAGGGTTGAGTGAGGGGGACAGGGTCATCACCTCGGAGTACGCGGCTTATGGCCAGATGGACAGGATCATATTCAACTAAAACCAAGTGCGGCGAGAACGCATATTGTTATGCACCAGGGGAAATACATGCTTTCACTACAGAATGTCACCAAGATTTTTCGTACCGAGGAAGTGGAAACCACGGCACTCAACAGCATCAACCTGAACATTGCCAGGGGCGAGTTCGTTTCCATCATGGGGCCTTCCGGCTGTGGCAAGTCCACTCTGCTCAACATCATCGGCTTGCTGGACAACTTCGATGACGGCGAATATCACTTTCTTGATCATGAGGTCTCCAAATACCGGGAGCGTCAACTGGCGCAACTGCGCAAGAAAAATATCGGCTTTATTTTTCAGAGCTTCAACCTTATAGACGAGCTCTCCGTGTTCGAAAATGTGGAACTGCCATTGCTGTACCAGAAAGTGCCCTCCCGGGAGCGCAAGCGTCGGGTGGAAGCGGTGCTGGAAAAAATGGGCATCATCACCCGCCGCGATCACATGCCCCAGCAACTTTCCGGCGGCCAGCAACAGCGGGTGGCAGTGGCCCGCGCGGTGGTGGGCGAACCGGCCATGATCCTGGCGGACGAACCCACCGGCAACCTGGATTCGAAAAACGGTGAGGAGGTGATGGACATGCTCACCCGCCTCAACGACGAAGGCACCACCGTGATCATGGTGACCCACAGCCAGCAGCACGCGGAATATGCGCAGCGCATCATCAATATTCTGGATGGGGAGGTATTGAGCGAGAACATGATGGGAAGGAGGAGCGTGGCATGATCCGGCATTATGTGGTGACAGCGCTGAAAAATCTGCTGAAGAACAGATTATTCAGCCTGATCAATATCGGCGGGCTCAGCATCGGTCTGGCTGCCAGCATGCTCATTGCCCTCTATGTACAGGATGAAAGCGCTTACGACAAGCATTGGACTAACGCCGCTCACCTGTACCGCATCAATACCTCGGTGGACCCGGGCAGTGGCCTGCGGCGCGGTCCCGGTTCGTCCGCGGCTGCCCTGCCTGCCCTGCAACTCGCCTTTCCCGACAGCATCGTTCGCGGCAGCCGCCTGATGGATCTGGAGCGGGAACTGGAGTTCGGGGACCTCCGCCTGAGCGTGGCCGTCGCCACCGTGGATGCAGAATTCATCGACATGTTCGACTTCCAGGTGCTGGCAGGCGACCTGCGGGCGGCGCTGGCCAGCCCCGGTGGCATCGCGCTGAACCAGGAGTTCGCCAACAGAATCTTTGGCGCCGAAGCGGCCCTGGACAAGGTACTGACGCTGAGCATAAACGGCGTGCGGCGGGATTTCCGGGTCGGCGCGGTCTACACACTGCCGCCCGGCAACACCGTGCTGGAACTGCCGGCCCTGGTGCTGTTCGACGAGGCCCAGTTGGGGCCCCAGATCACCACCAACTGGCGCGCGCAGATCCTGCGCAGCTATGTGCAACTGGCGCCCGGCGTGGATGTTGCCAGCCTGGAGGCAGCCCTGCCGGCCTTCATCGACCGCAACGTTCCCGCTACTGCCTTCGACGGCGCCGTGCCCAGCCAACGCTACCGGCTCGACCTGCAGAACATCCGCGAACTGCATCTGGATTCGCCCTTCGATGCCTCGCGCGCCGGCGGCAATCGGACAGTCGTGCTCGCGTTTTCCGCAATCGCCGTGTTGGTGCTGCTGATCGGCTGCATCAATTTCACGGTGCTGAGCACGGCCCGGGCGATGCAGCGGGCAAAAGAAGTGTCGGTCAGGAAAACAGTCGGCGCCAGCCGGCGGCAACTGATTGGACAGCACCTGGGGGAATCCTTCCTCGTGGTGCTGCCGGCTGTGCTGATGGCGCTGATGCTGGTGGACCTGCTGCTGCCGGTATTCGAGGCCATCGTGGGGAAGGCGCTGGCGGTGTCCTGGACCGAGCCCCGCACCTGGGGTGCCTTGCTGCTGCTGTTCCTGTCGGTCGGCATTGCCGGCGGACTCTATCCCGCCTTCGTGCTGTCGCGGCCACGGCCGGGCGCCGCACTGGAGGGGACGGGCGGCAGGGAAGCCGTCGGAGCGGCCCGGCTGCGCAACATCCTGGCGGTGTTCCAGTTCAGCATTGCCATCGTGCTGATGGCGGCGACGACTTTGATCTATGCCCAGATCGAGTTTGCCAGCTCTCGCGATCCCGGCTTCGACAAGGAGAACCTGCTGGTGATCGACGGCATGCTGCTGCGCGGAGAAGTCAGTGTGCGCAAGGAGGTGCTGAAGCAGGCCGTCGAGGCCCTGCCCGCCGTGGTCGCCACCACATTGTCCGTGCACCAGCCCACCCAGCAGAGCGGCATGGCCAACAACTTCCTGCCCTTCACGCTTGTTGGCGAAGAGGGCAGTATGCATCAACTTGCCACGGTCACTATCGACCATGACTTCCTCTCTACCTACCGGATTTCCCTGCAGGCCGGTCGGGACTACGCGCGTGAGCGTGACCAGCCCTCCGGTCTGATCCAGATTGTACCGACAGCAGCCACAACGGATGAAAGCAACGTCATCATCAACGCCAGCGCGGCGCGGGAACTGGGCTTTGCCAGTCCCGGGCAGGCGCTCGGCGCGAGGCTCTCTTCCTCGTCGCCGTTCACGCAGCGGGCGGAAACCCTCACCGTGATCGGTGTGGCGGAGGATACCCACTTCTTCAGCCTCAACGCCGTGCCGAGGGCGGAAGTCTATTTGCTGTCACCGACCGTGGCCGATGTACTGACGATTCGTTATCGCGGCAACGAACAGGATTTGCTGGCGGACATCACCCGCATCTGGCGCGAGGTGATGGGAGACGCGGAACTGACCTTCGGCTTCGTGGACCAGAACATGGCGGGAGAATTCGCGCAGGCGCGGATGGAGGCGAAAATAGTGGTCAGCTTCGCCACGCTCGCGATTCTCATCGCCTGCCTCGGGCTGTTCGGCTCCGCCGCCTTCAACGTGGAGCGCCGCACCCGGGAAATCGGCATCCGCAAGGTGATGGGGGCACAGGTGAGGGAGATCGTCGCGCTGCTGCTGTGGCAGTTCACCCGCCCCGTGCTGCTCGCCAACCTCCTGGCCTGGCCGGTGGCGCTGTGGGTGATGCTGAACTGGCTGCAGCGCTTTCCCTACCAGTTGGAAGCCTGGCTGCTGTTGCCTATCTGCGTGCTGGCGGGCCTGGTGGCCTTGTTTATTGCGTGGATGACGGTGGGTGGTATGGCGGCGAAGGCGGCGAGTGCGAAGCCGGTGCTGGCCTTGCGGTATGAATAAGCTGAGAGGGAAAGTGCATGATTAGGAATTATTTGAAGATTTCCTTACGTCACCTGAAAAATCACAAACTGTTTTCGGCAATAAACGTGCTGGGGCTGGCTGTTGGGCTGGCCTGTACTTTCCTCATTGCCTTGTTCATATACCATGAGTTGAGCTTCGACAAGTATCATCCAGGTGCGGAAAGAACTTTCCGCCTGTCCATGGAATTTGACGACGGCCTGACGTATTGGGCTTCCAACACCTACTTTTTGATTCCCCTGTTGAAGGAAACCTACCCGGAAATTGAGGCGGGGGCCAGGATAATGGTTCGCCCTGCGCCCGTACAGCGGGGCCAAGAGGCGTTTGGAGAGAATGGATTTCTACTAGCCGACCCGGAGATTTTTGAGCTTTTCTCCTTCGACTGGATTCTCGGGGACCCTTCCCGTGCGCTGGCTGATCCTTTCACGCTGGTGCTGACGGAAACCACCGCCAAGAAGTACTTTGGAGATGAAAACCCGATCGGGCAAACCTTGCTGGTAAACAACGGTTCTCTCATGACGGTAATGGGCGTGATCGCCGATCTCCCTGAGAATACTCACCTGGAAGCGGATATTTTTACCTCCATGGAAACTGGCGTGGCGATTTATGGAGAAAATGAAATCAGTGGCGGTTTCGATTTTCACAGCTATGTTCGGTTTGCAGAAGACGCCAACCTGGAAAATCTCGCCGCTCGTCTCACGCAGTCCCTGATGAGCCGGATGACGGTAAATTTTCAGGGCAGGACGCGAGTTGTCGCGGTCCCCCTTCCGGAGGTTCACTTCAATCCCTTTTCGAACGAAATCTCTGCCAGGCCGGGCAGCATGTCGCTTGTGTATTCGATTAGCGCCATCGCCGTCGGCATTCTCCTGATTGCCTGTATCAATTTCATGAATTTATCCACCGCACGCTCTTCGCAACGCGCGGTGGAGGTGGGGATGCGCAAGTCGATCGGCGCCCGTCGCGGCCAGTTGATTCGTCAGTTCGTCGGTGAGTCAGTATTGCTTTCCTTTCTCTCGATGATAGTAGCGGCTGGCCTGGTGGAATTACTATTGCCAGCTTTTTCAAATTTCGTCGGCTACGACATGAGCATTGAGTTTTTCCGTGAGCCGGTGATTGTGCTGTCACTCGTCGGACTCAGTCTGGTCATCGGGGTAGTTGCCGGCAGTTACCCGGCCTTTTACCTGTCCTCATTCGAGCCGGCGAAAGTGTTGAAAGGGGATTCGACCCGGGGCAAGGCGGGGATTTTATTCCGCAACCTTCTGGTGATTGGTCAGTTCTCGATTTCCATTGCCTTGATTATCAGTACCGCAGTGATTTATTCACAGATGTATTTTGCCCGGAATATCGACCTGGGCTACAACCGGGAACAGGTTGTTGTTCTGGCCGGCTCCACTACCGAATACCTCGGGGGTCAATGGGAAACCATGAAGCAGGTACTGCTTTCCCATCCCGAAATTACCCATGTGACCGCTTCCGAGACCGTGCCCGGCCCACTGTTCGGAAATCCTGCCTGGTTCCTGCGCCATGAAGGTGGTGTGCAGCCTGCCGATATGGGGTTCATGTCCGTCGACTTCGGCTTCTTCGAAACCTATGACGTTGCTCTGGTAGCCGGGCGTTTCTTTGACCCGGCACTGACGACCGACAGGATGCGCTTCGCACAGGATGAAGGTCCCGGGGCAGCCTATATCCTCAACGAGTCGGGGGTACGTCAACTGGGGTGGACGCCGGCGGAAGCGATAGGCAAATGGATCGAATTCGGGGAAAACGGCGGTCTAAGAGGGCCCTTGATCGGTGTGGTTGAGGATGTGTACTTCCAATCATTGCGATCCCCCCGAAATCCGACCCTGTATTTTGTTGGGCGCTCTCAATTCAACTCGCCGGTCTTTTCCTTCAATTTCGCTTCCATACGCATTACTGGCAATAACCTGGAACAGACCCTGGCTTTTATCGACGCCACCTGGAACAGCTTCATGCCCGGGCAGCCTGTATCCAGAAGCTTCCTGGACCAGAATTTTGAAGCCATGTACCAGCGTGAAGATCAGCAGGGAGAATTACTGACCTGGTTTTCACTGCTGGCGATCATCATTGCGTGCATGGGCCTTTTCGGACTGGCAGCCTTCAACGCCGAACGTCGCACCAAGGAAATCGGCGTACGCAAGGTGATGGGTGGGAGTGTGTGGAGCATCGTGCTGCTGCTGACCAACGATTTCAGCAAGCTGGTGCTCATTTCCAATGTGATTGCCTGGCCCCTGGCTTATGTGGCGATGGAACGCTGGCTGGAGAACTTTGCCTACCGTATCGACCTGACACCATTGATATTCATTGGTAGCGGCGCGATTGCATTGTGCATCGCCTGGGTCACGGTGGGCGGCACGGCAGCCAAGGCGGCGAGTGCTAAGCCAGTACTGGCGCTGAGGTATGAATGATGAATAGCGGAGCTTTACTGCCGACGCACCCAGTTTTCCAGGCGCAGGCCCTTCACGCGCTTGAATTCGGCAAGGTTGCTACTGACCAGGATCAGCCCGCGAGAACGGGCATGCCCCGCAATCATGAGGTCAAAGGGGCCAATGGGCTTCCCGGCACGGGTCAGTTCCGCCCTGAGTTGCCCGCTGTGCGCCGCTGCGGGAGGGTCATAATCCAAGACCTCAAGGCGGGCAGCAAAGCCTTCCACTACCCTCAGGTTCTGCTCGGGCACAGCGGACTTCTCCGCTCCGAATATCAATTCCATGAGAGTGACGCTGCTGATGCAAAGCTGGGTGTGGTGAAGGTTGAAGCTTGCCTGTACTTCCGCAGGCTTGTGCCTGATAGTGTAAATGCAGATATCCGTGTCCAGCATGTACTTCAGC
>JBJHAY010000036.1:0-16258 GCA_050485205.1 Gammaproteobacteria bacterium | reverse complement strand
GCCTTCTACGACCCCGCCACTGGCGTGCCGACACCCAATGATGGCCGCCCGGTGCACGCGGGATTGCGTCCTGACTTTGTTTGGCCGGCTGGATCTTGATTGGCTGATTACCGTAATAACTACAGTAGTACCTGAACAAGTAGTACCTGAACACGATGCCCCGGCGGAAACGTCGGGGCATTTTTTTGTCTGGGCGTGGGTATATTTTCTTTGGTGCACGCCTGGTTAGGATGGGTAGGAACGGACAAAACGCAGCTTATTCTTCGATACCCATCAATTCCTTGATCATGTCGAGGGTCTCCACCACAGGCACTTCGATTCTGCCGCCGGCATTGCCCATCACGGCGTCATAGACAGTCTTGCCCTGCTCATCAACGGCGAACAGGTCAGCGCCGTTGTCCAGCAGCAGTTGCACCATGTCGGGCCAGCCTTGCTTGGCGGCGGCGAATACCACGTTCTGGCCCTGGCGGTCGGTTGTGGAGCTGAGGCGGGCGATGCGGGCGTTGTGGCTGGTGGTATCCTGGATGCGGGCATGGATGTCGGCACCGGCCGCCAGCAGGGTTTCCACCACGGGCAGGGCCTTGGCCTCGGTGCCGGGCGGGTACTTGCCCCGGATCAGCACTGCGCGTTCGGCGCCGAAGCCCGCCGCCACCAGCAAGGGGGTCAGGCCCATCACATTGGGCAGGTCCACCTGGGCGCCATACTGCAGCAGCACTTTCACCACTTCCAGGTCATGGCTGTTGGCGGCATTGATCAGTGGCGTGGCGCCAGTGGTCAAGACGTCATCGGTGAAACGGCCACTGTTGCCGCCCCGGCCGGGGCGGTGCATCAGCAACTGGGCATCGGGATTGGCGCCGGCCTCCAGCAGGGCGATGATGATGTCCATGGCATCGGTCTGCTCTTCCGGCTCCAAGGCAGCGCGGGATCCAGGACGGTAGGAGTGCATGTCCACGGCAATGTAGAGCGGGGTTCGCCCCCACCAGTCCCACAACTTGGGATTGGCGCCGCGTTCCAGCAGCAGTTTCGCGGTGTCGAAGCGGTAGTTGTCGATGGCAATCATCAGTGGTGTGACACCGTCGGGGCTGGGGCGGTCGATCTCGGCACCGGCGTCCAGTATCGCCTCGACACAGGCCAGGCAGCCGGTGCGGGCGGCGTAAAGCAAGGGGGTAAGGCCGCCACTGGGACGGTATTGCGCGCGGGGCTCCGAGGTGATTTGACTGCCCCAGTCAAAAACCCTGGCGCGGGCCTCGACGTCGGCACCCCGTTCGATCAACAACTGGGTCAAGGCCACGTGACGGTTACCGACGGCCCACATCAGGGCCGTCTGCTGACGCCACTGCTCCTTGGCGTTGACATCGGCGCCGTGGTCCAACAGCATCCTGGCGATTTCCACATTGCCGGTGCGGGCCGCCAGCATCAAGACGGTCTGGCCATCCTGGTTGGCGGATTCCGGGTCCGCCCCGGCGTCCAACAAGCGCCGGACCAAGCTCACGTCGGCGGCTTTCACCGCCTCGCTGAGGGGGCTGGCACCATAGAGGTTGGTGACATCGGCGCGGGCACCCCGGGCAAGCAGGGTATCCACCAGTTCATGATCCAGGTGGTAAGCGGCCCACAGCAAGGCAGTGCTGCCATCGCCATGTACCGTGTTGACATCGGCGCCAGCCTCGATCAGTGCCATGGCAACGTCGCGCTGCTCGGTGCGGATCAATTCCACCAGGTTGTCCTGTGCCAGGGCCGGCATGGCCATGCCCAACAAGGTAATGGCGCTTGCCACCATCAGGTTTTGCAACAGCCTGCTGAACCTTTTGAATAATTGTACTGACTGTTTCATAATTTAACTCTTTCGTCTCTTTGCCTGGCATTGGCCTTCGGCCAATGGCGGCACAGTCATGTGCAGCATCAACCTGGCAGCCTGTTTAATGATCGGCACTACACAATATTGGGTTCCAGCTTGTTGTGATGTGCCCACAGCCCCTTGTTGGCGTCGTACACGAAAGCCTCGGGATCACGCAGCGGCCGCAGCCCGTCGAGCACGCCATTGGCCAGCATGTCCTCGGGAGTGAAACCCATGCGGATCATGTCCACCATGCGGTCATAGACGGCCTGCACGAAGGCCAGTTCCGCCTCCACGTAATCCCGGCCCACCGGCTCGCCCCGGGAAGGCACGAAACGGGTATTGGCGCCGGTCAATGACAGCAATTTCTTGAGGGAGTCGATGCGACCACCGAGCCAGGCGGCGGCGCCCCAGTCGAACACCGGGTCCACGGCCGGCGACAGCGCATCTCCCACGGCAACCAGGTCCGCCTCCCTCAGATAGACATAGATGTCGCCATCGGTATGGGCCAGCGGTAAATAGCCATAGTCGATGCGGCTGCCATTGAACTCCATGGCAGCGTCGGTGTAGAAAGTTTCCGCCGGCTGGGCCTCTGCCGGCAAGGCGCGCTGGTAACGGTCTTCGGCGGGCAGGTAGAAATCGGTGGCAAGACGCAGGCGGGTACGTTCATGGGCAATGAGACGGGCACCGCTGGCACCGATCTCGGCGTTACCTCCCACCTGCTCCTGGTGCCAGTGAGAGTTGAACAGCACCGAGACCTTGTCACCACCAAGGATGTCCAACAGGCGCGCGGTCTGGCCTGGGGCGCCGCTGTCCACCAGCAGCAAACCTTGGTCCCCCGCATAAGCCAGCACATTGCCCCCCAGCCCGCTCACCAGACTGATGCCATCAGCCAGGCTCAGCCTGTCAACGGCGGTATCCGCGGCCATGGCCTGCCATGACAGCGGCAACTGTCCTGCGAGAGTCCCCAGCAGTGAGGCCTTGAGCAAATCACGTCGTTTCAGCATTACTCACCTCCCGCCCGCGATGCCACTTGCGCCACGTCATCATGGGGCATGCCCTGATAACGGAAGGCCTCGCTGTTGACGATGCCGAGCACGATGGAGGACAGGCGGTAGTCATCCGCCGCCGCGGCGCGGGCGATGGCGCGCACCTGGGGCATGTCGAAGTATTCCAGTTCCCGGCCCAGGGCATACATCATCAGGCGTTCGGTAAAGGCCAGGGCAAATTGCTCCGGCCGCTCCATCAGCGCCTGGCGCAATTGCGCCGGGCCCTCGATGGCCTTGCCATTGGGCAGCACCGTGCTGGCATCGATGGGCGCAAGGGCATCGGGGTCCAGGTCCTGCCAGCGGCCAGTGACGGAAAAGTTTTCCAGCGCCAGGCCAATGGGGTCGATGACGCCGTGGCACTGGTTACAGCCGGGATTTTCCCGGTGCTGCTCCAGCCGCGCCCGCACCGTGGTGGGCAACTGACCCGGTTGCACCGACAGATCGGTTTCCACATTGGGGGGCGGTGGCGCCGGCGGCGTGCCCAGGAGTTTTTCCAGCACCCAGGCGCCACGCAGTACCGGCGAGGTACGATCGCCATAAGAGGTACGCATCAGCACGGCGGCCTTGCCCAGCAGCCCCCAGCGATTGTCATCGCTAAGGGTCACGCGGCGGAACTGGGCGCCATGCACGTCATCGATGCCATAGTGGCGCGCGAGGCGCTCGTTGAGGAAGGTGTAATCCGCGCTCAGCAGTTCCAGGATGGGGCGGTCTTCCAGCATCACGCTGGCAATGAAGCGGCGCAACTCCTCGGAGAAATCCTCCTGCAACTGGGCATTGAACTCGGGGAACAGACGGGTATCCGGCACCACCATGCCCAGATCGGTGATATTGAGCCACTTGAGGGCAAAGCTGTCCACCAGGTTGGCAGCACGCGGATCATCCAGCATGCGCAGTACCTGGGTTTCCAGGGTGCTCGGGTCGGAGCCGAGTTGGCCACTGATGGCCATGTCCAGCAAGGCATCGTCTGGCCCATGGCCCCAGAGGAAGAACGACAGACGCGACGCCAGGGCGATGTCATCCAGGGCAAAGGCCTCGGCGTCACCCAGTTCATGTACCGGGGTGATGCTGCGGAACAGGAAGTCGGGACTGGCAATGATGGCGGCCACCAGATGCTCGACGCCTTTTTCGAAGGCGGAATCTTCCGCCGCGGCGCTGTCATAACCGGCATGGTAGAAAGGCATCAGAGATTCGATCTCATCCTGGGTCACCGGCTGGCGCCAGGCGCGCTGGGCCAGATGCTCGGCAATGCGGGCGGCGCATACCACTTCCTCGGCGGTTTCCAGCGGGCGACAGGTGAACACCCGCTCGCGGCCTGGTGTGTCACTGACCCCGGTAACCACATTGGGGCCTTTCACCTCGATGCCATCGAGAATGCGCGGTACCCGCAGCGAGCCCTGGAAGGCAAAACCACCATAGGCCACGAAGCCGCCGATCAATTCATCGGTTTCGGCGCGGGAACGCTCGATGAAGGTCACCGCCACCTCGCGCTGCCCAGCCTGCACATAAACCGGAATATTGGCAAAACGTTCCATTATTCGCGCCGCGCCGGGAGCACCCTGCTGGTTGGCGATGGTGAAGTCCTCGCCGCCGCCGATATTTTCCCGGAACACTTCATTGCCATCGATCAGCAACACCAGGGTGTGCTCGGTCTCGATGCCACGTGGATACAAACCCACATCCAGATCCAGAATGTTGATCAGGTATTCGCCATCGGCGGGGAAATTGTGGACGGCCAGCATGCCACCCCTGGTACCGAGCGGCATGCCGGGTTGATAGCCGTCCTGGCTACCCAGGCCGGTGGCGGGATAGAAGGCACCGGAGACCTTGGGATGCTGTTCCCCCACCGCCAGCCGCGCCACATGGCGCGCCACGTCGACGAACTGATCAAGGAAGGCGGGGGAGACGGTCAGGGCGCTGGCGATATTGTCGAAACCTTCCACCTCGATGTCAGTGGGCAGGAACTCCCTGGCGTCGATCTGCACCCCCAACAGGTGCTTGATGGTCAGGGCGTATTCGGTGCGGTTGAGGCGGTGCAGCGGCACATGGCCCATCTGGCGGCGCAGGTTGGCGTCCAGGCTACCCTCCATCCAATGCACGAAGTCATCGATGCGGGCCTGATCCGGCTGGGGACTGCCGGGAGGCGGCATCAACCGGCCCCGCAGCCTGCGCACCACCTGTTCCCAGACATCGGCGTCATTGTGCAGACCCTGGGGCGACATCAGGTCAAACGCCAGGCCACCGGCCCAGTCGTCGCTGTTGTGACATTCACTGCAATAGCTGTCCAGCAGCTGCCACTGGGCCTCGGGAGCCTGTGCCTGGGCCTGCCAGGGCAACAGCATGCTGGTGGTAAGGAGCGCCAGGCGGGTGCCGGCGCGAATGAGTTTTTCCATGGAAATCCAGCTCTTGGCTTTTCGGGTCTGTTTACTTGATATGGATGGTAGACAAGTTGAATTCAAGTCTCAAGGGAGAAGCGCAGCGGCTCACCATGCAAGCGCCCACCATTGTTGCCGCGATCAGGCCCCGCAAAGCCCCTCGTTGCAGGATTGGCCGGGCAGCGGCTCTGGATGGCTTGATGAACACCGTGGCCAGTGGCTTGATCAGTGTCGGTCATTTCGTTATATTGACGGCAAATTTAACGGAACTACCGACATGTATAGCAGATTGCTCCAACGCCCCTCGAAAAGCTTCTTTCTGCTTGGCCCCCGTGGCACAGGCAAATCCGTGTGGCTGGATCAGGTGCTGGCCGACGCCGAACTCAAAATCAACCTGCTCAAAGCCAGTGAATATCTCAGGTACAAGCAAGATCCCTCCTTACTGGCACAGGAAGTTGCCGCGCTGAACAAGGACGCATGGATCATCATTGATGAGGTGCAGAAGCTGCCCGAACTGCTGGATGAAGTGCATGCCCTGTTATTCGAAAGCAGGCATGGCTACAAATTCGCGCTGTCCGGCTCCAGTGCCCGCAAGCTGAAACAGTCCCAGGCCAATATGCTGGCCGGGCGCGCGCTGAGCCGGCGTATGTTTCCCCTGAGCCTGCTGGAAACCAAAGCTGACTTCAGTCTGGATCAAAGCTTGCGCCATGGCCGCCTGCCCATGGCCGTTACCGCTGATTCGGAACAAGACGGAATCGAATTTCTGGATGCCTATGTGGAAATGTATTTACGGGAGGAAATTCAGCAGGAAGTCCTGGTGAGAAATCTCGACAGCTTTTACCGCTTTCTGTCGATAGCCGCGCTGGCCAACGGCCAAATGCTCAATATCAGTAACATTGCCCGGGATGTGGGTGTTGCCCGCTCCACCGTGCAGGGCTATTTCGGCATTCTCGAAGACACCCTGCTGGGCTGGTATCTGCCGGCCTTCCGCAACAAGGCCAAGATAAAGGAAGTGGCCCACCCCAAGTTTTATCTCTTCGATTGCGGAGTTCAGCGTGCCCTTGCCGGCCTGCACCGTGACAAGCCTTCGGCGGCGGAACAGGGTGTGCTGTTCGAAACTTACATCCTCAACGAGTTCCGCGCCCTCAACGCCTGGCAGGGCCATGGCGCACGCTTCTTTTACTGGCGTACCCCTTCCGGTAATGAAGTCGACCTGATCTGGCAGCGCGGCAAACAGGCAACAGGATTTGAAATCAAATCCAGCGTGCGCTGGAAACCTGAGTTCAACAAGGGCCTGCAGGTGTTGATGGAATCCGGCGACATCTCCTCGGCATTCGGTATTTATCGTGGGGACCGGCGTATGAAAACAGGCGAGGTAACCGTGCTTCCCTACAAGGAAGCGATACAGATGGCATACAAGGGCGAGTTTTGAATAACCCGGCTTACTCGTCCGTGAGGCATTCAAGCATGACTTTTCCCCACTTTCCCGGGCAGTGTAAAAGTTTTCCGGGCTTTTGCCACTTTCTGCCTGATCACACACTCATTGCTGTGATCATTGACGAGCCCCATTGCCTGCATGAAGGCATAGACTGTGGTGGGGCCGACAAATTGCCAGCCCTGTTTTTTCAGGGCTTTGGAGAGCGCGATTGACGCCTCGGAGGTGGAGGCAGTCTGGGGGGCGGCCAGATCAGCGGCATCGGGTTCAAAACGCCAGAAGAAAGCTGCCAGGGAGCCTTCCTGCCGCGCCAGTTCCCCGGCGCGCCTGGCGTTGTTGATGACGGCTTCGATCTTGCCCCGGTGCCGGACGATGCCCTGATCCGATAACAAGCGTTCAACATCGGCTTCACTGAATTTCGCAACCTTGTGGAAATCGAAGTTGGCAAAGGCGGCACGGAAGTTTTCACGCTTGGCCAGAATGGTGCGCCAGCTCAGCCCTGACTGGAAGCTTTCGAGGCACAACTTTTCAAACAGCCTGATATCGTCGTCGACGGGATAGCCCCATTCCTTGTCGTGGTAGTCAAAGAATTCAGGCGCCGCCGCACACCAGCGGCAACGCGGACGCCCATCGGGGCCCGGAACAGTAGTACCCATCAATGCCTTTCCTCTTGCTTTTTATCCACCAGAAAAACAGTTGCTCACTCTGCCCCGAGCATGTCAGTCCGGAAGGAGCGGTCATCGCAGTCGTAAGTCTCAAAGGGCAGTGCCGAGACAAACATGCTGTCCCGCCCGCGGTAGGTGCCGGTCCAGGAAACCTCTGATTAATTCCACTATGGCCCCTGGAAAGAGGCAGCATAAACAAGCAATCCCGCTCCGTCCATCGTGAATTTCAAGCCTTGCCCCCCTGGCTGGCAATGAAAGAAAGCCCTGCCCTCTCCGATCCCCAATAACATCAGTGTCCGACCCGTGCTTGACCGAGAGCACCATTGCTGGCACGCATCTCACGCCAGTGGCATCAGACCGCGGGTCTTCGAGGGGGAACCATCATGTTGAAAACCAAACGTTTCATTTACTTACTGCTGTACATCACTGGATTGTGCGCCGCGCTGCCAGCCACCGCGCAAAACCCCACGGCGTTCCAGAACGTCAACGTGCTGCCCATGGACAGTCCCGAGCCTGTCCTGCTCGAAACCCAGACCGTGATCGTCGATGGCGAGCGCATCACGCGCATTGGCCCCAGCGGGGACATCACGATACCCGATGGGGCCCGTGTCATCGACGGCAGCGGTCACACCCTGATGCCTGGCCTGGCGGAGATGCATGCCCATGTACCAGCGGCGTCGAACGGTCGACTCTATGTGGAGGAAGTACTGTTTCTCTATGTGGCCAACGGCGTCACCACCGCGCGCGGCATGCTGGGGGAACCCTCCCACCTGGAACTGCGCGAGCAGTTGGCCAACCATGAAGTGCTGGGGCCACGGCTGTTCACCTCCGGCCCCTCCCTCAACAACCTCAGTGCCATCAATCCCGATCTCACCGCCAGACTGGTTCGCGAACAGGCGGCCGCCGGTTATGACTTCGTCAAGGTGCATCCAGGCCCCTCCCGCGCCTCCTATGACGCGGCAGTGCAAGCAGCGGCGGAAAGCGGCACCACCCTGGCCGGGCATGTACCGGCCTCGGTCGGTGTACTGCGAGCAATCGAGGCGCGGCAAGTCACCATTGATCACCTGGACGGCTATGTGGAAGCGCTGGCGCCGCCGGAACGGCGCGACAATGGCGGCTTCTTTGGCCTGGATCTGGCCGATGCCGCCGATCCGGCGGGCATTCCGGCCCTGGTGGCCGCCACCCGCGACGCCGGGGTCTGGAACGTGCCGACGATGACACTGATCGAACACTGGCCAGCGACGAGGCCGACGCTGGATGAACTGCTGGCCCGACCCGAGATGGCCTACGTCTCCCCCCAAACCCGCGAGCAATGGGCCAACGCCAAGCGTCAGCAAGTGGAAGCCGCCGGCTACAGCGCCGCCAAGGCAGATGCCCTGGTTGAAATCAGACGCCAGATAGTGAGAGCCATGCACGAGGACGGCGCCCCGCTGTTGCTGGGCTCCGATGCGCCGCAGGTATTCAATGTGCCCGGCTTCTCCCTGCACCACGAAATCGCCGCCATGGCGCGGGCCGGCGTCCCCATTTATGACGTGCTGCGCAGTGGCACCGCCAACCCGGCCCGTTTCTTCAACGCCGAGAATGAGTTCGGAACAATACGGGAAGGACTCGCCGCCGACCTGATACTGATCGCCGGCAATCCCCTTGAAGACCTGGACGCATTGGCCAGCCCGGCTGGCGTCATGGTGCGCGGCCACTGGCTGGACCGGGAAGCGCTGAATGCGGGGCTGGAGGAAATCGCCGCGCGGTATCGGCCCTAAAGCTTATTAATCTTGACCCGCACAGAGATCAATGTCGGCCTATCAGAGGTTATCTAGGCAGCACTCTTTTTGAAGATGTTTTGAATATGCCTACTGTGGCCTGCAAAAGTAATGCAATTCTCTGGTTATTGGCCCGCCAAATCAACTCATCCGGCTGTTCCACTATGCGCCGAGTCGTACGGGTGCTGTGGTCAGGCGATTACTGTCCGGCTATCAGGGCTATCTGCAAACCGCCGGGATCAGGCAGTGAAGTCACCCACTACGAATGGGTAAGACCCTGTCATTTTACAAGCTCAATTCTTGTCATGTCCGCCATGCCGCTGTAACTGGAGGTAATGACACGCTCGCCTGCCTCAAGCCCGTTCTGAATTTCGATATAGCGGGAGTTGCGCCTGCCAGTTCTGATATCCCGTCGTATTGCGTATTCTCCCGCTTCATCCAGCACAAAGGCCCAGTTACCCCCGGTGTCCTGGATAAAACCACCGACAGACAACATGAGACTTTGCACCGGGCTCCCCAAAGTCAAATTCATCTGTATGGTCTGCCCCCGCCGGATGGCTTCGGGGGGCCGGCTGTTGAAGACCAGATCGACAGCGAAGGTCCCTGCTGTGATTTCAGGATAAACCTTCGAAATACCAGCTGTGTACTCCTCGCCAGCCAGAGAAAAGCGGGCCCCCTGGCCCTGTGCCACTCGAGTGACGTAGAACTCATCAATCTGCGCCACTATCTTGTAGCGATCCACAATATCCACTTGTCCGAGGCGCTGACCTCGAGCCTTGTTTTCACCTACCTGAACCGGAAACGAAGTCAGCTGACCACTTATAGGTGCTCGCACCAGCAGATTCTCATAGCTACTCTGTGAAACCATGAGGTTAGCTTCCAGCTTGGCAATCTGTTCCGCGATCTGCTCCAGCCTGTCTTTCCTTATCTGATCTTCCAGAGCCTGTCTGGCCTTTAGGTTATCCAGCACTTTCCACTGATAGTCCAACTCATCCAGTGTCGCGTCGTACTCATCCTGCCGGATCAAACTGGTTGACACCAAGGTCTGCTGTCGTTTTTCAAGACGCTGCAATGTGATAATGCGGTATTCCGTATCGATAATCTGGCGCTGAGTATTGATCTGAGTAGTTTCAAGTTGATTTGATATATTGCTTAGGTTGTTCAACTGCTCAGTGATTGTAGTATCATTGCGGGCGACATTCAGCTGCAGGTCTGTATTGCTGAATTGCAGTAGCGGCTGCCCTGCTTCGACAAAACTGCCTTCCTCAACAAATATCTCCTCAACCACGCCTCCATCAACCGCATCAAGAAAAACGCTGTTGAAAGGTTGCACCGTTCCCCGAATCGGGATGATATCTTCAAAGTCACCCAATTCGACCCGCGAGACCACCACCTGTTCCGCGGAAATACGATAAGTCCGGATCGATGCATCGAAGATTTTTTCTAGCAGAAACCATCCGGCAATCACAACAAGAATGCTGGTCAAACCCCATTGCCAGAGTGGTGTTCTTTTCTTTTCAATGGGTCTGTCCATACTCACGGGCCACCCCCTCCTGACAAGAATCTCAGAATATCACCCTACTCGTAACGCAGGGATTTAACGGGATCCGCATTGGCGGCCCTGAAAGACTGCGACGCCACCGTAACCACAGCTACAAGCACTGTTCCGAGCAATACGCCAATGTAAACTAGCGGTGATATATCCACTCTAGAGGAGAACTGCTCAAAATAGACTGTAATGGCAAAATAACCTATTCCCCAGGAAATCAAACCTGCTATCAACACTGGTTTCACGAAGTCCCAAGTCAACAACGCAATGATCCCTTTCAACGTAGCGCCTAGCACTTTTCGCACACCCACTTCCTTGGTGCGACGCTGGCCAGAATAGAATGCCAGGGCATAGAGGCCAAAAGCTGAAATGATAATGGTAATGGTGCTTGCAAACATGGCGGCCTTGCTGATGCCGTTGGTTTTTTCATAGACCAGATCGTTGAAAGTCTGATCATAAAAATTTCTATTGATTGGCGTATTTGGGCGATGCTGTCTCCACACTGCATCTATGTGCTCCAGGGCATCGACTCGCCGGGCTGGATCAATCCTGATCAGTACTGTCCGCAGAGGATCCAGAGTCGCCCTGATCACAGTGACCGAACGCATGGTATCCTCCAACCCACCGGTAAGACGAAAGTCCTCAACCACGCCGATGACCCGATATCGATAACCATTCCCATCAGGGTCCTGCCCGAAGATTAAAATTTCGTCCAACGCTGCCTCTGGAGAAGCGAAGCCGAAATTCCTTGCCGCATAGCGCGTGATGACAACCCCCCTGATGCCTCGCTCTTCAGATTGGGTAGCCTCGGTACCTGGGACCTGTCTAATAAAGTCCGTGGCAAAATCTTCCGAGAAATTTCTGCCTGCCAATAATTCAAGCTGCATGGTATCTAGGAAATTCACATCCACCAGATAATGACTGACGGTTCTGAATTCATCAGGCCCATACGATGGCAGGCTCCATGGATTCAGAGGCCCGGTACTGGGTGGCATGACATTGGACTTGGCCACCGACACAATGCCCGAGTGCTGCTCTAACTGATCGATCATGGCCGTGAAATCGAAGCTATCCGCCTGCGATGTCGAATAGGTACTGTCTATGAGAACAAGATCATTCTTGTTGAAGCCAGGATTCATAGTATTGAGGTGTCTGATCTGCAAGCTGATGGCAACCGCCAGAATGATCAGTGAGGTGGACAGCGCAAACTGCAACACGGTGACGGAAGGGCGCGCGATACGCCCGAATCCCCCTCTGAACCGTCCTCCCTGTTGTATGATGTTGGCTGCCTGGAAGCGGGACAGGACCAAGGCCGGGACTACCCCTGAAATACATCCTGTTGCAATCACGAAAAGTACCAGCCATACGGCCTGCCCCCCTTCCAGGGCAGAAGTGACAGTGAAGTTAGTGCTGGTCAAGTTGGTATAGACTGGCAAGGCAAGCCAAACCAGCGGCAAGGCTATCATCAGCGCAATCAAGGTCAGCAACAGGGATTCAAAAAGGAATTGCATGACAATATTGATCCGCTTTGCTCCCAGGGTTTTGCGCACACCAATTTCCTTGCTGCTCTGCATCACTTGAGAGAGAAACAAGTTGGAGAAATTGATGCAGGACGTCAACAGGATCAGGATGGCGAAGATAGTAAGCCCAAACAATACTTGAGCCCGGGTATTGTTAGCCTCGCCAAAGCCTTGACGAGGACTGAGGTAGATATCACCCAGTGGCTGCAGGCTCAGAGTCAGCTCTGTCACCGCCGCAAAACTCCGTTGCTGATCTGGCAGGTTGCGTTCCACAAAATTGACGAGGTCATTATCAATCGCTTCACCTTCCGCCACCGACGGCAGGCGCAGGTAGGTCATTGTACCTCCAAAGCCGACCCAGGCATTGCCACCCATGAAGTTCTCTCCAAACAGTGCGCGTCCGGTTTCTATCGAAACCAGCATCTGCAGGTCGATGTGCGTATTCTCCGGCAGGTCCTTGAAAACACCTGTAACCCGTAAATCCACCGTGGGGTTGTCATGGGTCAGGGTGAGGCCAAGTCTGCTTGCGTCTGGAAAATACTTTGCCGCCGCAGATTCACTCAGCACGATGGAATTGGGTTCATTGAGTGCCGAACCGGGGTCGCCTTCAATGAAGTCCAGGGAGAAGATGTCGATGATGTCCGGCTCAGCCCAGTGATAGCTGTTCGGGGAAGACTCTCCACCCGTGGTGAACTGGCCAAAACTAGGCCTGATATTGCCGAGCAATTCGATCTGTGGATAGTCCAGACGCATGTGGGGAGCGTAAGCATCCGAAGCCGCGACAGTGTCCAGGCGCTGGTCCGTGGTCAGGCTGGTGACAAGCCGGTACGTCCGTTCCCAGTCCGGAATGTGACGATCAAAGCTGTAGCTGTACTGTACATGCAAGATCACCAATATACTGCAGGCAAGGCCGATGGAGAGGCTGAGAATCTTGATGACAGAGAAAGCAGGTTGTTTCCTCAACCTCTGAAGAGCAATGAAAAGGTAGTTGGCCAACATAACCCCTCCTGGGTCAGGCAGCAGCTTCTGCTTCAGCCAGTATTTCCCCGTCCAGCATGCGGACAATGCGGGAGCCATATAGCGCGTAATCTTCCGAGTGAGTCACCATGATGATAGTGGTGCCCTCAGCATTGAGTTTTTTCAGTTCTTCCATGACCTCATCCCCATGCCTGGAATCGAGGTTCCCCGTGGGTTCATCCGCAAGCAGCACTTTGGGATTGCCGACGATGGCCCGGGCAATAGCCACACGCTGTTGTTGCCCACCAGATAGCTGCTGAGGATAATGCTTACTGCGATGTTCGATTCCCACTCTCGCCAGTACTGCGGCAACCCGCTCTCTACGTTCCTGGGCGGGCACATTCTGGTATAGCAATGCCAGATCTACATTCTGGTATACCGTCAATTCATCGATCAGATTGAAACTCTGGAAAATGACTCCGATATTGTTCTTGCGCATCTCAGCACGCTGGGATTCACCATAGCCCGCCACTTCCCGTTCGTTGAAATAATATTCACCACTGGAGGGCGTATCCAGCAAGCCGATGACGTTCAAAAGCGTGGATTTGCCACAACCAGATGGCCCCATGATGGACAGGAACTCTCCTGGCATCACCACCATGTTGATCTGATTCAGTGCAGTGGTCTCAACTTCATCCGTGCGATGGACTTTGCTTATCTGGGCCAGCCTTATCATGTTGCATCCCTTATATATTAGTTATTATCGAGCTTCCAAATCAGGTTGTTGTGGCAACATAAAAACAAATTGAAGTAGCTGCTTTTTGAAGAAATGTTTCAGCGCAGGGGCACCAAACGTCCGGTGATGGCGTAGAGACGTTTGATCGCCGGCTATCTTCGTGGGGTTGTTGGAGGTGGCGCATGCCAGTCGCGACCATCCTGCTGGCAAGTATCCTGTCCTTGCTCGCGGCGCTCACCCATGCGCCGCAAAGAACCGCAGCAGTTCCGCCGCGGTCTCGGCCGGACTATCCATCTGGAATGAGTGCCCTCCCGGGATTCCCTTGCCTTCGGCGCGGGTGGCCTCCATTTGCCAGATCCCCAGCACGTCGTACTGGCGGCCCATCGCGGCATTGTCGCCCCACAGCACGTTCAGCGGGCACTCGATGTGTTTTCCTACCTGCAGATCCGCGGCATCAATCTCCAGATCCATGCCTGCCGAGGCGCGGTAGTCTTCGCACATGGCATGGATCGCGGCCGGATCCTTGTACACTTCAGTCCACGCCGCGCCGATCTCGCCGGGGCCGCCGCCGGCAAACATGCCGGTGCTGGCGATGATGTTTTCCGGGAAGGGAGCCGGGCGCAGGAACAGGAACCAGTGGAAGTAGGTATCGACGAACTGGCGCGTGACATTGGCGTACAGATAGTGGGCCGGCACGATGTCGAGCACGGTGAGTGTACGCACGCGGTCAGGATTGTCGAGGGTAAGACGACGCGCTACACGGCCGCCGCGGTCATGACCTACCAGATGATAACTGTCATGACCCAGTACCCGCATGACCTCGGCCTGGTCCTGCGCCATTGTGCGCTTGGAATAATTGATGTGATTTTCGCCGCCCTCGGGCTTGCTGCTCCAGCCGTAGCCACGCAGATCCGTGGCTATCACCGTATGGCTCTGTGCCAGGGTGGTTGCCACCTCAGCCCAGGACAGGTGTGACTGGGGCGCTCCATGCAGCAGCAGTACCGGCGGACCCTCGCCACCCACCAGGGTGTGAATACCAACACCATTCACTTCGATCCATTGGCTGCTGAAACCGGGAAAGTAACGGGCATCCAGGTCGGCGCCAGTGGCGGGCACCTGGGCGAAAGCCTGGCGGCTCGCCAGACCGCCCAGAAGCAGGCCGGTCGCGCCCAGCAAGCTTCTACGGTCGAGGTTGATATCCAGGGCCTTGGTTGTTTTGTCTTGATTCATGGGGTCTCCGGTCAGTATTGTTGTTCTTGTTTGGACGTTGGCGCAGCCGGCTGGTTTCATGTTCTGAAAATAAAAAGCAGCCCAGAGTCTGGCATTTGTTCGCCCTTCTGGCAATAGCAGGCCTTGTATTCACGGCTTTCGGCACGGTAGACGCGACCATGGAAAATACATGCCAGCTTACGATTCATTACAACCGCGGCAAATGATCCGGGGCAAAGCCTTCCGGGAACTGCTGATGACAAGAATCCGGCAGGCCTGCGGGGAAATAATGATCAGCACCCATATCCTGGATTTTGATGCCTTCGGGCAGGCAGTGCTGGCGGAACTGGAATATGCCTGCCAGCGCGGTCTGCGCGTGCGCTGCATTCTTGATGCCCAGGGCTGCAAAGCCTTCATCAGTGATCACCCCACCCTGCTGACCTGTCTCGAAACGGAGTTCCGCATCAATACCGGCCCCCTGCGTGAACACGGCAGTATCATCGTTTTTGACCGCGAGCTGGCCATAACAGGCAGTCATCACCTGTCCGAGCCAAGTCTGGGGCGGGAGGCAAGCAGCCTGGTCGTTTCAGGCCTGAAAGCGCTTGAAAGCGCCAAGGATTTCGAAACAATCTGGGGAAGCAGCGATAGCCCGACATGACCGCCCATAAAGCCACTTCTACACAATTAGTTGGTTCTGGTGTAGGCTACCGTAAACCCGGCAAACCATCGGCTTGCCTGGATAATAATATTGATAGCGGAGGGGAAATCATGAAACCCAAAATCATTGCCAGTGCCCTTGCCGGCAGCCTGCTCTGCGCCATGGCGCTACAGTCCAGCGCCCACCACTCCTTCAATACCGAATTCGTGGAAACCGAAGGTGAAGTGCGCGGCGTAGTCACCCGGGTGTGGTGGGCCAATCCCCATATCCGCTATGACGTGGACGTCACCCTACCCGACGGTTCTGTCGAGCAGTGGTCGCTGCACCCCCCCGGCAACCTGCCCACCTACCGGCGGCAGAACTGGACCAGTGACACCATCCAGGAAGGCTTCAACGTCTACGCCACCGGCAACCTGGGCCGTGACGGCGCGAAGAAACTCTATTCCACCTGTATCAACATTCTGAGCGGGCCGGAAAACGGGCGCCAGTTGGGCGGCTGTGTCAGCTCCAACAC
>JBJHAY010000035.1:0-16544 GCA_050485205.1 Gammaproteobacteria bacterium | reverse complement strand
CGGCCATGCGGGCAAGTGATTGCTTCCTGCACCGTGGACACAAGCCGAAGGCAGGCATTCTACCAGCATTTTTCACGCGGTGTGCGTTCTCAGTACTGGCCTTGTCTCCCGCGGCAAAGTTTACTTTTAAATTTCGATATGCGAAGATTTTTTGCTTGAAAACAGGCCTTTCAGCCATACAGTGGGGAATTATCATGACATCAATTTTCATCAAGCGCCTGACCTTGGCGGCATGCATTTTGTCGCCTTCATTGGCTCTGGGTCAGGCAGCCGTGGATCCCGACCAACCGGATCTGCATCCCACCATCGCCCAAAGCATGCTGCCCCAGGGTGATCACAACCGCTACCTCATCGACGAAGGCCCGCGCTCACCCACACCCAGGCTTGCGGACGGCACCGTCGATCTCAGCGGCAATGGCACCTGGAGCTTGCCTTGGGTCGCCAATTTCGCCAACGCCCAGGACAAGCCGGCACCAGCACCATGGAAGCCCTGGGTGCAGCAGATGTGGTATTACAACGTCGCCAACTTCTCCAAGTATGACCCCGAGGGATTCTGCCTGCCGCCTGGTGGCCCCAGGGCTTTTGCAACGCCCTATCCCATGGAAATCGTGCAACACCGGGACCGTATCTTCTTCATCTTCGAGGGTGGTGGCCATGTCTGGCGCATCGTCTATCTGGATGGCCGCCCATTGCCGGCAGTGGGTGAGGTGAACCCCACCTACTTCGGCTACTCAGTGGGCCGCTGGGAAGGAGACACCCTGGTGGTGGACACCGTGGGCTACAACGAAAAAACCTGGCTGGACTACAGCGGCCACATGCATACGGATCAGCTGCGCACCCGTGAATATTTCAGCCGCCCCTACAAGGAAAAGCTCAATTACCGGGTGGAAATCGATGACCCCGGCGCCTTTGACGCTCCCTGGACCGCGGAGTGGGACATTCCCTGGGTCGAGGGAGGAGAACTGCAGGATTACATCTGCCAGGAAAACAACAAATTCCTGATTGATTTGCGCGACGACTACGATTTGCCGTTCTTTGAGACCAGTGAGGGGCTCTGAGTTAAGTTATCTCTGATCTCTGCCTCTGCTGCGATGGCGGTAATGATCACTCAGGGGGTCGCGAGCCCTGCTCGCGCCCCTCCTCCCCCATTACTCCTCATTACTCCTCCTCCATAACCCCTCATAACCCCGAGCCCTCCGTGCCACGGCAACGCCATATCAAACACTGACCGCCCTGGCGGTTTGCCATCCAGGCGGGGGTATAATGCCCGCTGCTTTGTCACCGCGCAGCCAAGGAATACATGAGCACCCAGCAATCTCCAGCACCGCAATCTCCCTGGGCACCCCTGGGCATCAAGGCCTTCCGCTATCTCTGGTTGGCGACACTGGTGTCCAACATTGGCTCCTGGATGCGCGAAGTGGGGGCTGGCTGGCTAATGACGACCCTGACCCCTTCACCTGTCATGGTGGCCCTGGTGCAAACCGCCACCTCACTGCCAGCCTTCTTCATCCTGCTGCCGTCTGGAGCGCTCTCCGACATTCTCGACCGGCGCCGTTATCTGATGGCCGCCAACATCCTGATGGGACTCAGTGTGTTGATCCTCGGCCTTCTCACCGTATCGGGCAACATCGGTCCCTGGAGTTTGCTGGGATTCACCCTGTTGCTGGGTATTGGCTTCGCCATGATCATGCCAACCTGGCAGGCCGTGATTCCCGAGGTGGTACCTCGCGAGCACTTGCAGGGCGCCATCGCCCTCAACACCATGGGCATGAATGTTTCCAGGGTGCTGGGCTCACTGATTGCCGGCATTGTCATCGCCAGCATGGGCAGTGGCGCGGTGTTTTTGTTGAACGCGCTCACCTTCCTCTTCATCCTGGTGGTACTGGCCAGATGGCAGCGCTCCCCACCAGAAACAAAACTGCCCCCGGAAGGCTTCATGGCCGCCATCGGCACCGGACTGCGCTATGCCCGCCACTCTCCCGCCTTGCAGGCCGCCATCTATCGGGGCATGGGCTTTTTCTTCTTCGCCAGCGTGATGTGGGCGCTGCTGCCGCTGATCGCCAAGGATCTGCTGAGTGGTGATGAACTCACCTATAGTTACCTGTTCGCCGCCATCAGCATCGGCGCCATCGGCAGCGCGCTGTTGTTGCCGCGCATGCGCGCGCGCTGGAGCAATGACCAGCTGATTACACTCGCATCCGTAGTCTATGGCCTGGCCATGATCGCTACCGCCACGGTACATGTGGTACCCCTGGCGCTTATCACACTCGGCGTCTGTGGCGCCGCCTGGATCACGGTCATGACCTGTGCCCAGGTTTCAGCCCAGACCGCGCTGCCCAATTGGGTGAAATCACGGGGCATCTCCCTATTTCTGACCTTCTTCATGGGTTCCATGGCTATAGGCCCCTTTGTATGGGGCAGCATTGCCAATGTCACAGACCTCTCCACTTCCATGATCCTGGCATCCCTGGGTGTCATCGCGGCGGCGGTGGTCACTCGCCGCTGGCCGGTCAGTGGCAACGACAAGCTCGATCACACACCTTCCCGTCACTGGCGCCTGCCGGAACCGAAAATTCCACTGAACCCGAAGCAAGGTCCGGTCATGGTCTGCATCCGCTACCAGGTATCACCGCGTGTGTTGCCGGAATTTCTAGACTTGATGCAAGCCCTGGGCAAGGCACGGCAGCGGGATGGTGCCCTGGACTGGCACCTGATGCAGGACACCCAGGACGAAAACTGCTATCAGGAGTTCTTCATGGTGCAGAGTTGGCTTGACCGCCTGCGCCAGCATGAGAGAATCAGCCAACAGGATGCCCATCTGCAACTGCGGATTCGGGCCTTGCTGGTGGAGGGTTCGGCCCCCGTGATCACCCATTTCATCAAGCCCACGCCGATGCGGGCCGCTACAGTCGAATCTTCACCTCAACAAGACAAACAACAGGGACTGCCATGACACAAGCACAATCCACGCGCTCGGTGGCCAGCCGTTATCTCCAGGCTCTTCTGGACCGGGGCATTGATCGCGTCTTCGCCAATGCCGGAACTGACTTCGCGCCCATCATTGAAGCCCTGGTGGAAGCCAGGCTTGCCGGCCGCAAGGTGCCGGAATTCATCACCGTGCCCCATGAGAACGTGGCCATCTCCATGGCCCATGGCTACTATCTGGCCACTGGCAAACCCAGCGCGGTGATGGTGCATGTGACGGTGGGCACCGCCAACGCCCTTTGCGGCCTGATGAATGCCGCCCGCGACAATGCGCCGATCCTGCTCACTGCGGGCCGCACCCCCAGTACTGAACATGGCCACTTCGGCTCACGCAATGCCAGCATTCACTGGGGCCAGGACAGCTTCGATCAGGGCGGCATCGTACGTGAGTGGGTGAAGTGGGACTATGAGCTGCGGCCGGGCCAAGCCCCTGAAGAGATTGTCGGGCGCGCCCTCGACATTGCCATGAGCGAGCCCCGGGGGCCGGTCTACCTTTGCATGCCCAGGGAAGTGCTGGGAGACCCCGACCCAGGCATTCCCGCGCCCATGCGGCCCAGGGCCCTGGGTTCCAGCGCCGCCAGTCCCAACCTGGCAGCCATCGAGCAGGCAGCCACCTGGCTCGCGCAAGCCGAGTTTCCCCTGGTGATCACATCCAGCAGCGGGCGTGATCCCGGCAATGTCGCCTTGCTCTCAGGCCTGGCCACAGAATACGGCATCGGCGTGGCCTTGCCGGGAGAACCAGGCGCCAGGGAATTGAACATTCCCACCCGCCACCCGATGTTTCTCGGTGTCCATCCCAAGGATGCCATCGCCCAGGCCGATGTGGTCCTCAGCCTGGACTGCGAAGTACCTTGGTGGCCCAGCGTGGTGAGCCCCGCAACCAATGCGCGCCTGATTCATGTGGCACCAGACCCCTTCTTCGAGCGTTACCCAGTGCGTGGCTTTGCCATGGACCTGGCCATTGCCGGCTCATCATCCCAGGCCCTGGCCATGCTGCTGGAACAGTTGGCCACACAGCCTCAAGACAAGATCAAAGCCCGCCGTCAACGCATCGCGGCCCTGGCCAGCAAGCAGCGGGCCACCTGCGAGGCGCTGATGCAAAGCATGGCGAGGCGGGCACCGATCCATCCCGCCTGGGTGGCTCACTGCCTGAACCAGGTGAAACAGGACGACACCATCATCGTCAATGAGATGGGCGTGCCACTGGAGTTCCTGGACATGAAACTGCCTCGCACCTATCTCTCCAGCAGCCTTGCGGGTGGCCTGGGCTTTGGTCTCGGCGGCGCGCTCGGCGCCAAAATGGGCGCGCCGGACAAACAGGTAATTCTGGTGGTAGGAGATGGTTCCTACATGTTCGGATGTCCCACCGCCGCCCATCACACCGCCAGTCTTCACCAACTCCCCACCACCACCCTGGTGATGAACAACGCCCGCTGGCATGCGGTGCATCGATCCACCCTGGGCATGTATCCCGACGGCCTCGCCTCGCGCGAGGAACTCATGCCATTGGTTTCCCTGGGAACGTCACCGGAGTATCAGATGATCATGGAGGCGTGCGGCGGTTACGGAGAAAAGGTGGACGATCCCACCCAGCTTGAAGCCGCTCTCAGACGCGCCCTGCGGGCGAATGCCGAGGGGCGGCCGGCGCTCGTCAACATCGTGACAGGAGATTAGTGGCCGTAGTGAGCATCAGAACAGGCAGAAAATCCTTCATCAACAAGCTGATGGCGCTGGCGGGCCTGAAGTTCGGCAATGAAAAAATCGAGTGGCTGGAACCCTACCTGAGCCACTTCTATGCCACCGTTTCTCCCGATGACCTTGCCACTCTCAGCCCTCCCGCGGCCTACGAAATCGCCATGTCGCAATGGACTCTGGCGCGGCAGGCACGGCGCAGCAAGTCCTCCATCAGGATCAGCAACCCCGAGCGCGGCATCCGCATCAGTCCGTCCGTGGTGGAAATCATCACCGATGACATGCCGTTCCTGGTGGACACGGTGCGCATGGCTCTGAACCGGGAGGGATTCACGGTCAATCTGCTGATACATCCTGTGTTTGAGGTCAGGCGCGACCGCCAAGGCCGCCTCAAACAAATTGCGCCGCCTGGAGACCCAAGACATCACGAGTCATTCATCTATGCCGAAGTCAGCAGGGTGCTGGACCCTTCCCAGGCCAAGAGACTCGAACGCTCTCTGCACGCCGCGCTGCTGGATCTGCGGCGCGCGGTGATGGACTGGCAAAAAATGAGCAATCGCCTGCATGAGGTGGTGAAATCACTGGAAGAGGCCACGTTGCCAGTGCCTGCCCGTCATATAGACGAAACCTGTACCTTCCTGCGCTGGCTGGATCAAAAGAACTTTGTTTTTCTAGGGTTTCAAGAATACTCGGTAGAAAACATGGAAGGCAGGCGCGGTCAACTTTTACGGCCAATGCCGGGAACCGAGCTCGGGATCATGCGTCACCGGCAATTTTCCGAAGCCGATGGCGATGCCCCACTTCGCAATTCCCACAACAAAAAAAGCACACCAACCGAAGAGGTCCTGCTGATCACCAAGTCCGTGGCCCGATCCACCATACACCGGCCCGCCCATCTCGACTACATTGCCGTGCGCAGCCTCGACTCCCGTGGACGCATCCTGGGAGAAAGGCGTTTTCTCGGCCTTTATACATCCCGCGCCTACCAGCTTCATCCCAGCCAGGTACCCCTGATACGCCAGAAGATTGGCCGCGTCATGACCCGATCCGGCTTTGATCCCGAATCCCATGTGGGTCGCAATTTCCAGTTCATTCTGGAAACTTTCCCGCGCGACGAGTTGTTCCAGATCACGGAACAGGAATTGCTGCATATGTCCATGGGCATTCTGCATTTGGGCGAACGCCAGAAGCTCAAACTGTTCATGCGCGAAGACCCGCTCAAACGCTTCATTACCTGCCAGGTCTATGTGCCCAGGGATGCCTATGACAGTGGTCTGCGCCGCAAAATGGTGGATATTCTCAAAGACGCCCTGCAGGGAATCGAAATCAGTTTTGGCGTGCAGATGACCGAGGCCACCTTTGCCCGGGTGGAGTTTTTTATCAGAACAGATCCCCAGCATTTCCCGGTGTATGACATCGCAGGCATCGAAGATGCCCTCAAGGAAACCTCTTACTCCTGGCAGGACGGCCTGCGTGATGCAATGCTTGCCTGCCTGCCCGACACCGACTGCGCTCCTCTCCTGCAGCAGTACCAACTGGCGTTTCCCGCCGCCTACCGGGAGAGGTTCCGCCCCACCACCGCGGTTGAAGACATTGAAGTACTCAAAACCCTTGATGGCGACCAGCCTCTCAGGGTCAGACTCTACCAACCCGAAGACAAGGACAACTCATGGCTGGGCCTGAAACTTTACCGGCTTGGCACTCCCATCGCGCCCTCGGACATCATGCCAGTATTGGAAAACATGGGAGTCAGAGTCTTGCAGCAAACTCCCTACAAGATACTGCCACCCGCGGGTGACCCGCGCTGGATTCATGATTACATTCTGGAATCCCGATATCCAAGCCCCGAGTTGACAGATCTGAAGCAGGTATTCGAACAAATTCTATTGGACACCTGGCATGGCCGCGTCGAGAACGATGGTTTCAATTCCCTGGGGCTGGTGGCCGGCCTCGCCAGCAGGGAAATCTCCCTGCTTCGGGCCTATTGCAAGTTCCTGCTGCAAACCGCCTCCAGCTTCAGCCAGCATTACATGGAGCAGTGCCTGATCAAACATGCCGCCATCACCCGCCAACTGATGGAACTGTTCAAGCTGCGCTTCAATCCTTTCAAACCGGCCCCAGCTGAAGTTCAGGAGGCTTTTGAGCAAGCCATCCAACCGCAGCTCGACAATGTTTCGAGCCTGGATGAGGATCGTATCCTGCGCAACTTTCTCGGGATCATGCTGGCCACCATTCGTTGCAACTATTACCAAAGCAACAAGAGTGGCGACGCAAAACCCTATCTTGCCTTTAAATTCGATTGCGCCAAGGTGCCGGCATTGCCCGAGCCAAGACCCATGTTCGAAATTTTCGTCTACTCCCCCCGGGTGGAAGGGGTGCACTTGCGCAGCGGCATGGTGGCCCGCGGCGGCTTGCGCTGGTCCGATCGGCGCGAGGATTACCGCACTGAGGTCCTGGGACTGGTCAAGGCCCAAAAAGTCAAAAACGCAGTAATCGTGCCAACTGGCGCCAAGGGTGGATTCTATGTCAAGCACAAGCCCGAGGGTGACAATCGGGACGCCCTCATGGCGGAAGCCATTGCCTGTTATCAGCAATTCATCAGTGGTCTGCTGGATCTGACCGACAATCTTGTCGGCCAGGAAGTGACCCCGCCACCAGATTTGGTGCGTTATGACGGGGATGACAGCTATCTGGTGGTGGCCGCGGACAAAGGCACTGCCACCTTCTCCGACCACGCCAATGCAGTGGCAGCCGACTATGGGTTTTGGCTGGGGGATGCCTTTGCTTCCGGCGGCTCCAATGGCTACGATCACAAGAAGATGGGCATTACTGCCCGCGGCGCCTGGGAGTCCGTCAAACTCCTGTTCCGTGACCTTGGCACCGATATCCAGAATGATCCCATCAGCGTGATTGGCATCGGTGACATGGCGGGCGATGTTTTCGGCAACGGCATGCTGCTGTCAAAATGTCTGAAGCTGGTGGCCGCATTCAACCATCAACACATCTTCATCGATCCAGACCCTGATCCCGCCTCCAGCCTCAAGGAAAGAAAACGCCTGTTCCAAATGCAACGCTCGTCATGGGCCGACTATGATCAGACCTTGATTTCCATCGGCGGCGGCGTGTTTTCCCGTGCCGCGAAATCCATCCCCCTTTCCAGCCAGGTACAGCGCTTGCTGGGCACCAACAGGAGCGCCCTGGCCCCCAATGACCTGATCAGCCTGCTGCTCAAGGCTCCCGTGGACCTGCTCTGGAATGGCGGTATCGGCACTTACGTCAAGGCCAGCCATGAAACCCATGCCGATGTCGGCGACAGAGCCAATGACGCAGTGAGGGTCAATGCCTGTGACCTGCGTTGCAAGGTGGTGGGGGAAGGAGGCAATCTGGGCCTGACCCAGCACGCAAGAATCGAGTACGCCTTGCATGGAGGCAGAATCGATACCGACTTCATTCACAATGCCGCTGGCGTGAATTGCTCCGACCATGAAGTCAACATCAAGATTCTGCTGAATGGCCTGAAGACAACTGGCAAACTCAAGGAGTCGGCACGGGTTGAACTGCTGGCGGCCATGACCGATAACGTCAGTGATCTGGTGCTGCAAAGCAACTACTGGCAGGAGCAGGCGATCTCACTGATGGAAGCCGAATCTCCTGCTTTGCTCGACCTGCACGCCCGCTACATGCGTCACCTGGAAAGCCATGGCCTGCTGGACCGCAATCTGGAAGACCTGCCCAACGATGAGCAGATCATCGAGCGCAAGGCCGCCGGACTGGGACTGACCCGGCCAGAACTGGCGGTTCTACTGTCCTATACCAAGATTATTGCCGAAGAAGAGTTGCTGCATTCCGAACTATGGCAGGACCCGTATTTCGAAACCGAACTGCCACGCTACTTTCCCGATGCCCTGCGCCGACGTTTCCCTCAGGATATCCAGGCCCACCCGCTGCGCAAGGAGTTACTGTCCACATTTATTGTCAACCGCATGGTCAACCGCATGGGCTGCACCTTCCTGTTCAGCATGCAGGAGGAAACCGCCGCTACCGCGGCCAATATCTGCCGCGCCTATACCATTTCCTGGGAAGTGTTCGATCTACGCAAACTTTGGAGTGGCATCGCCGCCCTCGACAACAAGATCCCAGGCAACGTTCAAAACAGCATCATGCTGGAATCCGCCAAGCTGATGACCCGTGCCAGCAAGTGGCTGATCAAAAAGCGCAAGCGCGCCCTCGAAATCCAGCAGGTCATCGGTGAGTACAAGAACGGCGCCGACATCATCAGGCAGAGAGTACCAGCCATGCTGATGAACACCGAGGATCCCCTGCTACGGGAGCAGATGCAGCAATTACAGGAACAAGGCATCAACGACGACCTCATCATGCTGATACTCGGCATGGATGCGTGGTTCTGTGCTTTCGACATTGTCGATATCGCGCGCAAATCCGGTCTGCCCGTGGCCACTGTGATGGATTCATACTTCCACCTGTCCGCCTTCCTGGATATCTACTGGCTCAGAACCCGCTTGCAGTCCTACAAGACCGACAGTCACTGGCAGGAACTCGCGCGCAAGTCACTTATCGATGACTTCTACATCGTGCTCAGCAAACTCTGCGCCGAAATGCTGAAGGTGACACCCGATATCAGTGATGCCGAGCAGCGCACCCAACATTGGCATGATCTCAACCAACAGGCAGTGGACCGCTACCTGCGGGTTCCACAGGATCTGCGGGCGGCCGAGCACCAGGACCTGGCCATGTTTTCCGTAGCCCTGCGCGAATTGCAGAATCTGCACCAGGCCTGCGCCAGTACTACCTGATAAAATGCCCACGCTTGCACCAACCCCAACTTCACAAGGTACCCCATGGCAAACAGAAGACTGATTTCAAGTGGTTCCCGTTTCGAGGAAACCATCGGCTATTCCCGTGCCGTCGTTGATGGCGACTATGTCTACATTTCCGGCACCACTGGTTTCAACTATGACACCATGAGCATCTCCGATGACGTGGTGGAACAGGCGGAGCAATGCTTCAAGAATCTGGGCAAGGCTCTGGAGGAAGCTGGCAGCAGTTTCGACCAGGTGGTCAGGGTGCGCTACATCTATCCGGACAAGCGGGATTTTGAACCCTGCTGGCCAGTGTTCAGGAAATATCTGGGTCAGGCACGCCCAGCGGCCACCGTATTCATTGCCGGCCTGCTGGATGATGCCATGAAACTGGAGGTGGAAATCACCGCGCGCCTGAATCAGGCCTCATGAGCCTGGGGACTCTTCTCACCTTCTTTCTGGCATCGGTGCTGCTGTCCCTGGCACCGGGGCCGGACAACCTGTTTGTCCTGACCCAATCCGCCCTTCACGGACGTCGGGCGGGTATCCTCATCACCCTCGGTCTGTGCACGGGATTACTGGTGCACAGCCTGATGGTGGCGCTCGGGGTTGCCGCCATTTTCATGGTCAGCAGCCTGGCATTCACCTTGCTCAAGCTGGCTGGTGCCAGCTATCTGCTGTATCTGGCCTGGGGTGCCTGGCGCACTGCCGGCGCCAACCTGGAGGGCGCGCCCCATTCCACCTTGAGCGGTGCCGCGCTCTATCGGCGCGGCATCATCATGAACCTGAGCAACCCCAAGGTGGCAATTTTCTTTCTTGCCTACCTGCCCCAATTCGCAAACCCTCAGGCCGGAGCCTTGCCAACGCAGTTATTTGGACTGGGACTGCTGTTCATCCTGGCGGCTCTACTGGTGTTCTGTCTGATTGCCATCATGGCTGGCTTGATTGCCAATCGCCTGCGTGCTTCCAACAGCGCCCAAGTGGTGATGAACCGGATTGCCGCCGTCGTCTTTGCCGGACTGGCGATCCGCCTGGCCGGCAGCCAGCAGTGAACCAACCCTTGAAGCCTGAATTGGCCTCCTGTCTTGCCTCGCCTGTCTACCCAGCCCTGGGCAGCGGCGACCGTGGCAGGAAGACCGGGACAATGCCCGGCTTGGACCTGGCAGGATGAAAAGCGGGGCCGCATGCGCTATAATCCCGCCTTCCACCGCGTGCCGGGGGCCAGACAATCAGGCACGCCTCACCAAAACCAGAACAGAGATATTCAGGATTCCTCATGGCAACTGCAAAAAAAGCTGATCTGAAAAAGAACGACCCGGCACGCGAAACCAGCGAGTCCATCGCCGAGCAAACCGCCCGCTTTCTGGCGTCCGGCGGCAAGATTCAGGAGATTCCCCGGGGGGTCAGCGGGCAAGTGCAAACTTCTGGTCCCCGCCACATTACTCTCGGCAAACGCAACACAGGCCGCTGATTCCAGCCAGCAGCAGATGCCGATCTTCCCACTGCCACCACCCCAGGCCGAGTTCCACTGAAGACCGACACTGCATGCTGGGTAGCCAGCGCTGAACGCCCCCAGCCACATGGACTATCACTCTCTGCGACACCTGTTGGGACGCCGTGACCGGGATGCCCACAAGGGCAATTTCGGCCATGTCCTGGTGATCGCCGGTGGTCCTGGGTTCGGTGGGGCTGGCATCATGGCTGCCCAGGCGGCAGCACGGGCCGGCGCTGGTCTCACCAGCCTGGCCACCCATCCCCGCCATGTCACTGCCGCCCTTGTGCGCCAGCCGGAAATCATGGCGCACGGCATTCTTACCCGGCACGACCTTGCCCCACTGCTTGCCCGCGCCACTGTCCTGGTAGTGGGCCCCGGTCTCGGCCTCGACTCCTGGGCCCGTGAAGTGCTGGTGTGGGTCATGGAGACCAATTCGGCACTTCCCATGGTGATTGATGCCGATGCGCTCAACCTGCTGGCGGAAGGGGCATGTGCCAGTTTGCTGCCTTCCATCGATCAACGTAAGTGGATACTCACTCCTCATCCAGGCGAAGCGGCTCGACTGCTGAAATCCACTACGGAAGCATTACAGGACAAGCGCGACGAGCACGTGCGCCAACTCCAGAGCCAATGGGGCGGTGTCTGCGTGCTGAAGGGTGCCGGGTCCCTGGTATGCCGTGGGGATGGCACCGGCAAGGCGTTCGTGGAGCGCTGCCCTCATGGCAACCCCGGCATGGCCAGCGGCGGCATGGGAGATGTGCTGAGCGGCGTCATCGGGGGATTACTGGCCCAGGGGCTGCCCTTGGCCGATGCCGCCCGCCTGGGGGTATGCCTGCATGCCAAGGCAGCGGACCTGGCGGCTGAATCCGGGGAAAGAGGACTGCTGGCCACCGACCTGCTGCCCTGGATCAGGCAATTGGCCAATCCCATATGAACCACGCGCTGTTTCTCCCCGACACTGCCGCCACCGAGGCCTTCGGCGCCAAACTTTACGCGGCCAGCGCAGACAAAGGCCTGATCACCCTCAGTGGTGACCTGGGTGCTGGCAAAACCACGCTCTGTCGCGGCCTGCTGCGGGCCGCCGGCCATCGTGGCGCGGTGAAAAGTCCCACCTACACCCTCATGGAAATCTACGAACTGGACAACGGCCGCAGCATCGCCCACTTCGATCTTTACCGTCTGGGGGACCCGGAAGAACTGGAATTCATCGGCTTCCGCGATGTTCTGGCCGACAGCCTGTGCCTGATTGAATGGCCCGAGAAGGGTCACCCCCTGCTGCCCCGCGCCGACCTCCACCTTAGCCTGACCGTGGAGGGCAGGGGACGCCGTGTCACCTGGACTCCCGCCTCCGAGTCTGGCAAGCGCCTGGCTCAACATCTGGACGCACTTCGCGACACCGCCCGCAAAGCTTGAAAAAAACACTGGCGCGGCAAATTGATTCCCTATAAATTAGGCGATATTCAACTAGATACAAAAAGTTCTTCATAATGAAGATTAAAAGTTTACTGCCACTGTTTTTGATTCTCTGCGGACATCTGGCCAATGCCGCTGATGTGGAAAGCGTGCGCGCCTACCGGGCACCGGATCATACCCGCTTGGTATTCGATATCAGTGATTCGGTACAACACAAGGTTTTCACCCTGGAGAACCCCGACCGCATCGTGGTAGACATCAGCGACTCCAGACTGCGTGGTGACCTGTCCTCGCTCGACCTGCGTGACACCCCGATTGCCGGCGTGCGTAGCGCGCCCCGCGACCAAAGCGACATCCGCGTGGTGTTCGACCTCAAGACCAAGGTACGCCCCCGCAGTTTCGTGCTGAAGGAAAATCAGCAGTATGGCGAGCGCCTGGTCATCGACCTCCATGACCTTGATGCCCCTCCTTCCCAGCAGACCGTTGCCACTGAGCCCCCGTCCACGCGGCAACTGGACAGTGGTCGCCGCGACATCGTGGTGGCCATTTCCGCCGGTCATGGCGGTGACGATCCCGGCGCCATCGGCGTCAACCGGGTCACCGAGAAGCAGGTGGTGCTGGCCATTTCCAAGGAAATCAGCAGGATTCTGGAACAGACTCCAGGCTTCAAGCCGGTGATGATTCGTACTGGTGATTACTACGTGGGCTTGCGGCAGCAGATCGAGATCGCCCATCGCCATCAGGCCGACCTCTTCATCGCCATCCATGCCGACGCCTATTCCACCCCCGCCGCCCGTGGCGCCACCATCTATGCCCTGTCCTCCAACGGTGCCACCAGCGAACAGGCGCGGCGGCTGGCGGAAAAGGAAAATGCCGCCGATCTGATCGGGGGCGTGGGCTCGGTCAGCCTCACCGACAAGGATCAGGTGCTGGCCAGCGTGTTGCTGGATCTGTCCATGACCGCCAGCATTTCCTCCAGCCTGGAAGTGGGCAACAAGGTCATCGAATCCATGGCCAAGGTGACCCACATGCGGCGCCGCAACGTCGAACAGGCTGCCTTCGTGGTACTCAAGTCCGCCGACATCCCTTCTCTACTGATTGAAACCGGCTATGTGACCAATCCCACCGACGCCAAGAATCTGGCATCACCCGATCATCAGCGCAAACTGGCCCAATCCATCGTCGAGGGGATCACCCGCTACTTTCACGACAAGCCGCCAAGAGGCAGTTGGGTCTACTGGGCCAAGCAGAACAACGGCCTGACCAGCAAGTACACCGTGGCGCGGGGTGACAACCTCTCCACCATCGCCAACCGCCATGGCATTACCCTGGCGCAGTTGAAAAGCGCCAACGGGCTCAGCAGCAATACCATTCATGTGGGACAGGTTCTCACCCTTCCCTCCCGCAACAGCCCGCCGCTGGCGGCACCTGCCCCCCTCACCTTCGTGGAACACAAAATTGCCCGCGGCGAGACCCTGTCCGGCATCGCCCAGAACTACCGGGTGCCCATGCAAAAAATCCGTGAGACCAACCAACTGCTTAGTGATAACATTCGGGTCGGACAAATTCTGAAAATTCCCTCTTCCTGATCCTATGGCGCGCATCCAACTCCTCAGCCCCCGCCTGGCCAACCAGATCGCCGCGGGCGAAGTGGTGGAGCGTCCCGCCTCGGTGGTCAAGGAGTTGCTGGAAAACAGCCTGGATGCCGGCTCCACCCGCATCGACATCGAACTGGAACAGGGCGGCGTCAAGCTGATCCGCATCCGCGACAACGGCGGTGGCATTGACCGGGAAGATCTGCCCCTGGCCCTGAGCCGCCATGCCACCAGCAAGATCAACCGCCTGGAGGACCTGGAACGTGTCTCCAGCCTCGGATTCCGCGGCGAGGCGCTGGCCAGCATCAGCTCGGTATCACGGCTGCAACTGGTATCGCGCACACCAGAGGCGCCAGAGGCCTGGAAGGTGGAAGTGGAAGGTCGCGACATGGCCACCAACGTCAGTCCCGCCGCTCATCCACCAGGCACCCAGGTGGAAGTGCGCGATCTGTTCTTCAATACACCCGCCCGGCGCAAGTTCCTGCGCACCGAACAGACCGAATTCAAGCGGGTGGAGGAAATGATCAAGCATCTGGCCCTGAGCCGTTTCGACGTTCATTTCAGCCTGTCACACAACCAGCGCGGTCTGCACAAGTTCCAGGCAGCGGCCACGCAAGCCGAGGTCCAGCGCCGGGTAGCCCAGATCTGTGGCCCCGCCTTCGTCGACAACAGCGTGGTGATCGACATGGAGAATCACGGCCTGCGCCTGTGGGGCTGGGTCTCCCTGCCCACTTTTTCCCGCAGCCAGCCGGACTTGCAACACTTCTTCGTCAATGGCCGCATGATTCGCGACAAGCTGGTGGGCCACGCAGTGAAACAGGCCTACCGCGATGTCCTGTTCCATGGCCGTCACCCTGCCTTCGTGCTCTACCTGGAACTGGATCCGGCCCTGGTGGACGTCAATGTGCATCCCACCAAGCATGAGGTGCGCTTCCGCGACAGCCGCCTGGTGCACGACTTCCTGTTCAGCGCCCTCCATCGCAGCCTGGCGGCGGTGCGTCCCGAGGATCAGTTGGCACGCGCAAGCGAAGCCAATAGCGCAGCGCCAGCGCCAATCGACCCACCGCCCCATGCCACCCAAACCAGGATGAACCTGGCTCCTCAAGCCCATTGGAGCGGCGTGTCAGGCAGTGACAGAAGTGGTCCCAGCCTGAGCCAGATCAATACCCAACTGGCTGCCTACGACCGCCTGCGGGCAGCAGGCCCATCTTCCAGCCTTCCAGAATCCCCCGAGGAGGACATGCCGCCACTGGGTTTTGCCATCGCCCAACTGCACGGCATCTACATCCTGGCCCAAAATGCCCAGGGGCTGATCGTGGTGGACATGCACGCAGCCCATGAACGCATCACCTATGAACACATGAAGCAAGCCGCCGATGAAGAAGGGATCAAGATCCAACCCTTGCTGGTGCCCCTGTCCATCGCAGTGAGCGAGGCGGAAGCCGACTGCGCCGAGGAACAGCGGTCGGACCTGGAAAAACTGGGGCTGGGGCTGGAGCGAATGGGGCCGGAGACATTGGTGCTGCGCCATGTGCCGGCGATTCTGCGGCATGCGGACATGGAACAGTTGGTGCGGGACGTACTGGCGGACCTGCATGAACACGGCAGCAGCCAGCGTCTGGAAGCCTATCGCGACGAACTACTGTCAACCATGGCCTGCCATGGCTCGGTGCGCGCCAACCGCCAACTGAGCATCCCCGAGATGAACGCCCTGCTGCGGGACATGGAGCGCACCGAACGCAGCGGCCAGTGCAACCACGGCCGCCCCACCTGGGTGCTGCAAAGTCTGCATGAACTGGACAAGCTCTTCCTGCGGGGTCAGTAACCGCCCTGTCTCCATGATCTGCTCGCAGCCTGTGATTCTCGTAACATTTGCTTATAGCTGCATTCAGTGGTTTTTGCTTGTCATGTGATTATGGTGGATTGGCCAGCCCCCCCGACGTCCGGCCCTGAACTTCAGGGCTATTGGGAGGGAATTTGGTTGAGTTCGAACAGAACTTCAACTTGATTGGCTTCTCCCAGGGATATCACCGTGAGCCAGCCCAGCAACCGGGATTGCGCATTTGGGGACCTTAGCCACTGGCTGCCGGCCTCGCCGGCGCCATGCCAGCGCGCGTCCTGTTGCCAGCCCTGGGCCCGCAGTTGCCGGGCAAGATCGCGTTCGACCGCAAAGGAGGTCATGCGCGGGCTGAGAAAGATGCCACCTCGACTGATCCTGTCCCGGCTACGACTTGGGAACGACTGGTTGCGTCCACGGTCGCGGAGCGTCCCTGAGGGCATAACCAGAGTGGGTATGAGGTCAGCCAGAGGCTCGATGGGTTGCAGGCGCACCATGCGGAGGCCGTCACCCTGTACGCAGGCATCCACTGCTACACGCCTGCCATCGGATTGCGCACCTCCGCTATAGGTGAGTGAGAAAACCGACGCGGCCTCCTGCCGCAGAATCACCGCGCCCTGCTCGGGATGACATAGGCTCACTGGCGCCAAACCGAGGCGAGCCTGCTCCTCCAGCAACAGAATGCCACTGGATGGTGGTCCCGGAAC
>JBJHAY010000034.1:0-16789 GCA_050485205.1 Gammaproteobacteria bacterium | reverse complement strand
CTGTAGAGAAATGCCGACGCAGATTTTGATGCCTGCGCTGTCTCCGACGATGACGGAGGGGACTTTGGCGAAGTGGCACAAGCAGCCTGGTGACGCGGTGACGCGGGACGAGAATCTGGTGGATATTGAAACCGACAAGGTCTTGCTGGAAGTGGTGGCTCCTGCCGACGGTACTCTGAAAAGCATCAAGAAAGGCGAAGGAGACACCATCACCAGTGGTGAATTGCTGGCTGTGCTGGAAGAAGGCAAGGTGGAAAGCAAGCCCGCCAAGACCGAGCAGGCAGCCGCTCCTGCCCCGGCTCCAACTCCAGCTCCAGAGCCCGACAACAGCGGCGCCGATGTGTTGATGAGTCCCGCGGCGCGGAAGTTGTTGGAAGAAAATGCCATCAGTCCTGACAAGGTGGCTCGTTCCGGTAAAGATGGACGCATTACCAAGGAGGATGTGATTTCCTACCTGGAGTCCGGCAAGAATCAGACCCAAGCAGCTGCCGCGCCGGCACCATCAGTTTCCCAGCCGCAAGGCAGCAGGCCTGAGCAGCGGGTTGCCATGACACGTCTGCGCGCCAAGGTGGCCGAGCGCTTGCTGCATGCTACTCAGTCCACTGCCATGCTCACCACTTTCAATGAAGTGAACATGCAGGAAGTGATGAACATCCGCTCCCGCTACAAGGATATGTTCGAGAAAAAGCATAATGGCACCAGGCTTGGATTCATGTCCTTCTTTGTGCGTGCCAGCATTGAGGCGCTCAAGCGCTTCCCCGCGGTAAACGCCTCCATTGACGGCAATGACATGATCTATCACGGTTACCAGGACATTGGTGTTGCCGTGTCCTCGCCACGTGGCCTTGTGGTACCGGTTCTGCGCGACGCCGACAACATGAGTTTTGCCGACATTGAACGCAGCATTGCCGAATTTGGTGTCAAGGCAAAGGATGGCAAGCTGTCCATCGAAGAGATGACTGGAGGCACCTTCACTATTTCCAATGGCGGCGTATTCGGTTCCCTGCTGTCGACGCCAATTTTGAATCCGCCACAGACCGCCATCCTCGGCATGCACAAGATTCAGGAGCGCCCCATGGCGGTCAATGGGGAGGTCAAGATCCTGCCCATGATGTATCTGGCGCTTTCCTATGACCACAGGATGATTGATGGCAGGGAGGCAGTGCAGTTCCTGGTGACAATCAAGGATCTCCTGGAAGATCCAGCCAGACTCTTCCTGGAAGTGTAATCCGATCAATCAAACGGGAAAAAGACTATGTCAGTTGATTACGATGTAATAGTGATAGGGGCGGGCCCTGGAGGTTATGTGGGCGCGATCAAGGCTGCACAACTTGGGCTCAAGACCGCCTGCGTGGAAAAGTGGCTGGACGACAACAACAAGCCTGTTTATGGTGGTACCTGCCTCAATGTGGGCTGTATTCCTTCCAAGGCGTTGTTGGATTCCTCGCATAAATATGCCGAGGCCAAGCACCATTTTGGCGTGCATGGGATCAAGGTCGGTGGAATCGAGCTTGATGTCCCTGCCATGATCGAACGCAAGCGCAAGGTGGTGAAGCAAATGAGCGGTGGCATCAATGGCCTGTTTACCGCCAACAAGGTGACTGGCATTTCCGGCACCGGCAAATTGCTTAAGGACAAAAAAGTCGAAGTGACCGATGCCTGTGGCGGCAAGAAGGTATTGTCCGCCAATCATGTGATCCTGGCCGGCGGTTCTGTGCCGATCAATATTCCTCCCGCGCCCCTGGAGGACGATATTGTGGTGGATTCCACCGGCGCCTTGGAATTCCAGTCGGTGCCCAAGCGCCTGGGTGTGATTGGCGCGGGTGTCATCGGCCTGGAACTGGGTAGTGTCTGGGCACGCCTGGGTTCTGAAGTGGTGGTGCTGGAAGCGATGGATAAATTCCTTCCTGCCATGGACCAGCAGATTGCCAAGGAGTCTTTCAAGATTCTCAGCAAGCAGGGCCTGGATATCCGTCTGGGTGCCAAGGTCACCGGCACCAAGGTGAAAAAGGGCAAGTCACCGAGCGTGATGGTCAATTACAGTGACAAGGACGGTGACAAGCAGGAAGTGTTTGACAAACTGATCGTCTGCGTTGGACGCCGTCCCTACAGCGAGGGTTTGCTGGCGGATGATTGTGGCGTCGAGAAGGACGAGCGTGGATTTATCAAGGTGGATGATCGCTGCGCTACTGCCATTCCCGGCGTCTACGCCGTGGGAGACCTGGTGCGGGGCCCGATGCTGGCACACAAGGCTTCAGAGGAAGGCATCATGGTGGCCGAGATCATTGCCGGTCACAAGGCCTCCATGAATTATGACCTGATTCCAGGGGTGATTTACACTCATCCGGAAATCGCCGCGGTCGGCAAGACTGAAGAGCAGTTGAAAGAAGCAGGTATTGAATACAACGTGGGTGTGTTTCCCTTCGTTGCCAGTGGTCGTGCCGTGGCTGCCAATGATGCCGATGGCATGGTGAAGCTGCTGGCGGATGCCAAGACCGACCGCTTGCTGGGTTGCCACATTGTGGGACCTTCGGCGGCGGACCTGGCTCAGTCCATCGTGGTGGCAATGGAATTCAGCGCCAGCGCCGAGGATATCGGCATGACCATCTTCGCGCATCCGGCTTTGTCGGAAGCGGTTCACGAGGCCGCGCTGGCCGTGAATGGCCAGGCGATCCACATCGCCAACAGAAAACGGCGTTGACACAATGGCGGGCCTGCGGGCCCGCCTTGCATTTCAGATAGGAAAAATGGTGATTCAATGAACTTACATGAATATCAGGCAAAGCAGTTGTTTGCCGACTATGGTTTGCCTGTCTCCAGCGGTTTCGCCTGCGAGACCGCGGACGAGGCCGCTTCTGCCGCCGACCGCATTGGCGGTGACAAGTGGGTGGTTAAAGCACAAGTGCATGCCGGTGGCCGTGGCAAGGCGGGCGGCGTCAAACTGGTGTCCAGCAAGGACGAAATCCGCGACTTTGCCCGCCAATGGCTGGGCAAGAACCTGGTGACCTATCAGACTGACAAGAATGGTCAGCCGGTCAACAAGATTCTGGTGGAGTCCTGCACCGACATCGCCCAGGAACTGTACCTCGGCGCGGTGGTGGATCGCTCCTCAAGACGCATCGTGTTCATGGCCTCCACCGAGGGTGGGGTGGAAATCGAGAAGGTTGCTCACGAGACTCCCGAGAAAATTCTGAAAGCCGTCATCGATCCGCTGACCGGCGCCCAGCCCTATCAGGCCCGAGAACTGGCTTTCAAACTTGGGCTGAACCCGGAGCAGGTAAAGCAGTTCACCCACATCTTCCTGGGATTGGCGCGGATGTTTGCCGAATGCGACCTGGCACTGTTGGAAATCAACCCGCTGGTGATTACCACGGAAGGCAAGCTGCACTGCCTTGATGCCAAGATCAATATTGATGGCAATGCCCTGTATCGGCAGCCCAAGATCCGCGACATGCATGACCCCAGCCAGGAGGATCCCCGCGAGGCCAATGCCGCCAAGTGGGATCTCAACTATGTGGCGCTGGATGGGAACATTGGTTGCATGGTGAATGGTGCCGGATTGGCCATGGGCACCATGGACATCGTCAAGTTGCACGGCGGCCAACCCGCCAACTTTCTGGACGTGGGCGGCGGCGCCACCAAGGAGCGTGTTTCCGAGGCCTTCAAGATCATTCTCTCCGACAGTAATGTGAAGGCGGTGCTGGTCAATATTTTCGGTGGCATCGTGCGTTGCGATCTGATTGCCGAGGGCATCATCGGCGCGGTGGAGGAAGTCGGGGTTGCAGTGCCAGTGGTGGTGCGCCTTGAAGGTAACAATGCCGACCTGGGCCGCCAGGTGCTGGCGGACAGCGGCTTGAACATCATTGCCGCGGAGAGTCTTACCGACGCGGCGGTGAAAGTTGTTGAGGCAGCGGGAGGTGCCAGCAAATGAGTATTCTGATCAATAAAGACACCCGGGTGATCTGTCAGGGTTTCACCGGTTCCCAGGGCACCTATCACTCCGAGCAGGCGATCCAGTACGGTACCCGCATGGTGGGTGGCGTCACACCCGGCAAGGGCGGCCAGCAACACCTCGGCCTGCCGGTGTTCAACACGGTTGCCGAAGCGGTTTCCGAGACTGGCGCGGAAGCTTCCGTAATCTATGTGCCGGCACCGTTCTGCAAGGATTCGATCCTGGAGGCCGCCAATGCCGGGATCAAGCTGATCGTTTGCATAACCGAAGGCATTCCCACCATGGACATGCTGGTGGTCAAGGTCAAGTGTGATGAATTGGGCGTCAGGCTGATCGGCCCCAACTGCCCAGGCGTGATCACACCCGGCCAGTCCAAGATCGGCATCATGCCAGGACACATTCACAAACCGGGCAAGGTTGGCATCGTCTCACGTTCAGGAACCCTGACCTATGAAGCAGTCAAGCAGACCACTGACCATGGTTTTGGCCAGTCCACCTGTGTGGGCATTGGTGGCGATCCCATCCCTGGTTCCAACTTCATCGACATCCTTGCCTTGATGCAGGAAGACGAGCAGACCGAAGCAATCGTCATGATCGGAGAAATTGGCGGCAGCGCCGAGGAAGAAGCCGCAGCCTACATCAAGGCCCATGTCACCAAGCCAGTGGTCTCCTACATTGCCGGTGTCACGGCTCCCCCCGGCAAGCGCATGGGGCATGCCGGTGCCATTATTTCGGGAGGCAAGGGTACTGCGGACGAGAAGTTTGCCGCCCTGCAGGCAGCCGGTGTAACTACTGTGCGCAGCCTGGCTGACATTGGCAAGGGGTTGAAACAGGCCGCCGGTTGGTAAATTCCAGATTGCCCTCCTGTAAATGCAGGAATAAGGAAGAAATGGGGAAAAAAAGTTGCGGTTTTCTTCATTTCGCCATGTTAGTATCAGGCGGTCTGAATGGCCTTTCCGGGATGATTTTGTCATCGGGGGTAAGGAAAGGCCATGCTTGGCCAGCATTTGGTGCAAGTGGACCCAATGCTGTATTAAAGGGGGGCAAAGTGGCGAAAGGTTCTGATAAATAGTGTTTTTTTATTTTTGCGGGACGGTTCAAAGCGGTGTAAATTGTATGTTATGCTCGCCAGCCACACGGATTGCCAGAGGCCCACGGACGCGGCTCAAAATCAATATGCAGCATTACTTGAACCAGCGGAATATAAGCCATGCGCTGGGTCGAAATACGTTATGGGGATTAACTGTAGGTTCGATTTTGTCTTTGCCTGAATCTCTGTATTAAGGCCAAAGTCGGCTTATCTTTTTTACGACAAAAGTGGGATGACTCATGAACTACCAACGTTTTAAACAAAAAGTTTTTGTTCCATTGCTGGTCATGCCGGCAATCCTGGCGACGGGGCCAGCCCAGTCCCAGGACACAGTGGTAAATACTCAGATTCTCGACCAGGCCGGCAACGTTGCCCGCCAGGCCGTCACCGAGGCGGCCGAGGTTCAAAGCAGAATCAACCAGCTTTCCGACCAGGCCGATGAATTGTTTGGCCAATACCGGGATGAAGCCAAGAGTGTGGATGGACTTGTTGTCTACAACGCCGGCATGAGAAGGACGATAGCAGAACAGGAACGAACCATCGCACAATATGACCGCTCCATCACCGAAGCCGCGGAACTGCAAAGACAAATTCCCCCGCTGATGGAAAGGATGATGGAAGCACTGGAACAATTCGTTGATCTGGACTATCCCTTCCTGATCGAGACCCGGAAACAACGTCTTCAAGTCATCCGCACCGCCTTCGTCGATGCCAACGTCTCAATCGCCGAAAAATTCCGACTCGTCCTTCAGGCCTACCAGATCGAAAACAACTATGGCCGCTCCCTCTCCACCTATACAGACACCCTTGAAATCAATGGTGTTGAAAGAGACGTGGATATTTTGCAGGTTGGCCGCATAGCCCTGGTCTATCAGAGCAGCGACCAGCTTTCCACCGGCGTATGGAACAAGGAAACCCGTTCCTGGGATCCGCTTACCGATGAATACAGAAGGCCGATTGCCCAGGCAATCCGCATGGCCAAGAACCTGGCCAGCACCGAAATCCTTCAGTTACCGATTATCGCTCCGGAGTCCGCACGATGAATTTCTTTAAACTCACCTCCACTTTGATTGCAACAGGCGTATTCTGCCTGATGACTCAGCAGGCCGTGGCGCAGCAAAGGGCCAGTAGCCTGGACGAACTGCTGCAAATGGTAGAGCAGGCTCGTCTCAGCGAAACCGATGAGCAACGGCAGCGTGAACAGCAGTTCCGCCAGAATGTGAATCAGCAACAACAATTGCTGGACCAGATGCGTCAGCGTCGTGCTCAGGAAGAAGCGATTTCCGTGCAGCTGGAAAACACCTACAACGAAAACGAAATCATCAAGGCTCAGCGTGCCGAAACCTTGCGCGAGCGTCTTGGTGACCTGCAAGAACTGTTCGGCACCATCGCTGGTGTGGTGGGTGATACCCGCGCCCAGTTCGACGCTTCCTTGATCAGTGCCCAGTTCGCTGGTCGTTCCGACTTCCTGGCGGAACTGGCGGAAACCACCACCAGCGATTCAGACCTCGCCAGCATCGAGGAACTGGAGCGTCTTTGGTTCTATCTGCTGCAGGAAATGACCGAATCCGGTCGTGTGGTCAAGTTCAACACCACCGTGGCTCAGCCTGATGGCACCCAGAATCAGCAGGAAGTGGTGCGCATTGGTTCCTACAACATCGTGTCCAACGGCCAATATCTGACCTATGACCCAAACACCAAGCGCCTTAGCGTGCTGCCGCGTCAGCCTGATAACTTCACTGCCACCGCGGCTGCCATCCAGAATGCCACTGGTGGCTTTACCCGCGTCGGTATCGACCCCACTGGCGCCACTGGTGGTTCCTACCTGGCGGCTCTTATCAGCAGCCCGGACCTGGGCGAGCGTATCGAACAGGGCGGCACGGTAGGTCGTATCATTCTGGCCCTGGGTGCGGTAGCTCTGTTGTTCGCCATCGAGAGAATGTTCACGCTTACCCTGGTGGCGTCCAAGGTCAAGTCGCAGCTCAAGAACCCCAGCAAGCCCAACAAGAACAACCCCTTGGGCCGTGTGCTGATGGTCTATGAAAATGACAAGAACATGGATATCGAGACACTGGAACTGAAACTTGGCGAAGCCATTCTTCAGGAAACCCCGTCTCTTGAGAAGTTCCTGACCCTGCTGAAGATCATTTCCACCGTGGCACCGCTGCTCGGCCTGTTGGGTACGGTAACTGGTATGATCCAGGTGTTCCAGGCTATTACCCTGTTCGGTACTGGTGATCCGCAAATCATGGCGGGTGGTATCTCCGGCGCCCTGGTGACCACGGTACTGGGTCTGGTTGTTGCAATTCCGACCGTGCTGTTGCACACCATGGTCAAAGGCCGCAGTGACCGCATCATCCACATCCTGGAAGAGCAGGCTACCGGCATCATTGCCAGAAAAGCCGAGGCTGGCGGGTCTAAGTCCTAAGACGCTGGACGATTGGAGGATAGCGAGACATGTATTTCACATTGCTAGAAAGCATCGAATCCATCTCCGAGTTCATGGAGAGAGGTGGACAGGTGCTCTGGTTGATCGCGCTTCTCCTGTTCGTCAAGTGGTCCTTGTTGTTCGAGCGGTTTTGGTTTCTCAAAACCGCTCACAAAAAGAACGTACACAAGGCCCTCAGCGAGTGGGAGGCTAGATCAGACAAGAGTTCCTGGAATGCGCACGCGATTCGCCAGCAACTCCTTTCCGAAGTGTCCCTGGATCTCAAGGCCACCATTCCCCTGATAGAGGTGTTGGTGGTGATCTGTCCTCTTCTGGGCCTGATGGGCACAGTAACGGGCATGATCGAGGTCTTTTATGTAATGGCAGTAACTGGTGGCGGCGATGCCAAGCAGATGTCAGGCGGCGTGGCCAAGGCCACCATCCCCACAATGGCAGGCATGGTGGGTGCACTGTCTGGTATTTTTGCCAGTAACTATCTGAAACATAAGACCAATATGGAAATGGAGCTGCTCGAGGATCATCTCACGATCGAGCATCGGAGCAGTCGTTAACCACATTATTCAGGTGGGATTATGAGCAAGGGTTTTGGAAGGGCGAAGGATGAAGAGCAGGCGGGTGAGATAGATCTCACCCCAATGCTTGACGTGGTATTCATTCTTCTTATATTTTTTATCGTAACAGCGGTTTTCGTGAAAGAGGCTGGGTTTGATGTCAACAGACCCATCGCCAATACCACTGAGCCGACAACAATGGAGCCCATACTCATCGCGGTTTCCCCCGCAGGTGAGATATGGATGGACGGTCAGATTGTCTTGCCAAGGAATCTCCGGCTGAGAATCGAGCAGCGTATCGCTGAAGCCCCCAACTCGGCTGTGATCATTCAGGCCGACCAGGAGGCCCCCAACGAGTTTGTGTTGCTGATTCTTGACGCGGCAAGGGACGCGGAAATCACCAATGTGCAAATTGCAGCGGAGAAATAATCATGATCAGAACAGTCAATGTCGTCGTTGCTATCGCCCTTGCTGGGGTAGTGACTTTCTCCTTGTTTTTCCTGATGCAGATGCTGATCGCCACTGGTCTGACCCAGCCCGAAAGGGGTGAGCAGCGCAAGATTGCAGACATCACCATGCCTCAGCAGGAACTGGTGGTACAACGCCAGGAGCCCAAGCCTGAGAAGGTTGAGGAGCCCCAGGAGATACCTGATCTGCCCGATGTTCAGGTTCAGTTGGATGCTCCCACTGGGCCATCCATTCAGGTTGCCAGGGTCAACCTTGATCTGGGCGGACCCGCCGGTGGTGCTTCCATCTCTGCAGCCGATGCGGAATATCTCCCGATCGTGACCATTCAACCCCAGTATCCACAACGCGCCTTGCAGCGTGGCATCGAAGGTTGGTGCCAGGTAATGTTCACAGTAACCGAAAATGGCACTGTGGTAGACCCAGTGGTGGTGGATGCAGAGCCGCCAAACATTTTCGATTCTGCTTCTCTCAGGGCTGTTGAGCGCTTCAAGTTCAACCCCAGGACTGTCGATGGGCAGCCTGTAAGAACCCCTGGAGTACAGTACGTTTTCCGCTTCAATCTTGACCAGTAACAGTTAACAGGGAGCTTCAAAGATGTCAAAGCAGATCAGTAAAAGGCGTGGTCGCCTGCTGAGCAAGCTGAGCGCGTTGAGTGCGGCTGTTGCTGCAGCCGGGTTCCTGTCGGCGGTGCCGGTGATGGACTCGGTGTTGAGTACTGGCCTTTTCAGCGATAACTCGGTTCTTGCACAGGATCGTGCCGGTGGCGGTCAACGTCCACCACCTTCCACCCGCCAGGCTCAGACCCTGAGCCAGAACGTCTTCCGCATTATTGAGCAGGTTATCGAACTGCGTGACAACGATGACTACGTCGGTGCCCGGCGTCAGTTGGACAATGTCAAGCAGATGTATGATAACAACCGTCTGAACGACTATGAAAAGTTCACCATGTGGCTTTTCTACGCCAGTATCGATCAGGCCGAGGAGAATTATGATGCGGCCATAGCATCCTATAACGAGATCCTGCGCCTGGAAAACATTACTCCCGAGCAGCGGGAACAGGCTTTGCAGGTATTGGGACAGCTATATTATGTCCAGGAAAAATACCCGGAAGCCATTGATATCATGAAGCGTTATCTGGAGGTTGCACAGAACCCGAGCCCGGATATTCTGCTTCGCATCGGTAGCGCCTACTACCAGTTGGAACAGTTCGCCGAAGGCTTGCCGTATGTTCTGCAAAACATAGAAGCAGAGCGTGCCCGTGGCAATCAAGTGGCACAGTCCACCTACAGCCTGCTGCGAGCACTGCATCTGTCGCTGGATGATTTCCGCAGTGCCAGGCAGGTGCAACGCGAAATGGTGGTACTGTACAACGATATCAATGACTGGCCTTTGCTGGGTTCCATCTATGGTCAGCTGGAAGAGTTCGAGAAACAATTGGAAACCTATTACGTGGGTAACGTAATGGGTTATCTGGATTCTGAATCCGAACTGATCACCCTGGCCTATCAGTTGTTCAACGCTGACAATCCCTGGGGCGCGGCGAAAGTCGTGGAAAAGGGAATGGAAGCCGGCGTCATTGACAAGAACCAGAACAATCTCTCGTTCCTGTCACAGGCCTATCAAATTGCCCGCGAAGATGCCAAGGCTGTTCCACCTCTGATCGAAGCTGCCGAGATGGGCGGCGAGGATGCAGGTGAAATGTATGCCCGTCTTGGTCGTCTCTACATCAACATGTATGAGTTCGACAAGGCAGCTGATGCCTTTGATGAGGCATTTCGCATGGGTAATTTGGGGAGGCCGGATCAGATTCGCATCACCCAGGCCCGCGCCTTGCTGGAGGCCAAGGAGTTTGATCGCGCCATCACAGTCCTACGTGAAGCCGCCAGGGACGAGCGCAGTGCTGACACTGCCCGGGTCTGGATCAATCACGTGGAAAGTGAGAAGGCGAGGGAAGAATCCCTGGAGGAACGTCGCAAGCAATACGAGGGTTATTTCCTCTGATGGTTTGTTGATAAGGCTTGTCCGTGATACTGAAAAAACGCACCCATGGGTGCGTTTTTTTTTTGCTTGAAATTATGACTTTCATCCCCAACTTAGGTAAGCGACAGCCAGGTTGACGGTTTAATCATAATGGCACACAGACTTTGCTTTTCGCTTCGCGACCGATGGGGAACTGACACATGACAGCGGCCACAGCCAAAGAAACTCTGGGATTCCAAACTGAAGCCAGGCAACTGCTTCACTTGATGATTCACTCCCTCTACAGCAACAAGGAAATTTTCCTGCGTGAACTGATTTCCAATGCCTCTGACGCCGCGGACAAACTGCGCTTTGAAGCCTTGGCCAAGCCCGAGCTTTATGAAGGTGATCCCGAACTCAAAGTGGTGATTGAGGCAGACAGCAAAAAACGCACGATCACCATCAGCGACAATGGTATTGGCATGAGCCGGGAAGAGGTGATCGAGAACCTGGGTACCATAGCCAAGTCTGGTACGGCACAGTTCCTGGCTGGCTTGACGGGGGATCAGAAGAAAGACTCGCAACTTATCGGACAATTCGGGGTGGGTTTTTACTCAGCATTCATTGTGGCTGACAAGGTGGAGGTAGTGACCAGGCGCGCTGGCGATCCGCCGGAACAGGGCGTGCGCTGGGAATCTAGCGGCGAAGCTGAGTTCACTGTCGAGAACATCGCAAAGCCTGAGCGTGGCACCACTATAATTTTGCATTTGAAAAAAACCGAAAAAGATTTTGCGGAACTGTTCCGTTTGCGGAGTATCGTCAAAAAATATGCGGATCACATCTCGATTCCAGTGATGATGGAAAAAGCCCGTTATGGCGATGAAGACAAGGAAAAACCAGCGGAAATCGAAGCGGTTAATGCAGCCAAGGCCTTGTGGGTCAGGCCGCGGGCAGACATTTCCGATGACGAGTACAAAGAGTTCTACAAGCATGTCTCCCATGATTTTGAGGATCCTCTCGAGTGGACTCATAACAAGGTGGAAGGCAAGTTGGAATACACCAGTTTGTTGTATCTCCCCTCCCGCGCCCCATATGACTTGTGGAACAGGGAAGCCCCCAAGGGTCTGAAGTTATATGTGCAACGGGTTTTCATCATGGACGATGCCGAGCAGTTCCTGCCACTTTACCTGCGGTTTGTGAGGGGAGTGGTGGATTCCAATGATATCTCCCTCAACGTATCCCGCGAGATTCTGCAACAAGATCCGGCGGTTGATTCAATGAAAAGCGCCCTGACCAAGCGGGTGCTGGATATGCTGGAAAAAATGAAGAAAAAGGACTCTGAAAAATATCAGAAGTTCTGGAATGAATTTGGCACGGTGCTCAAGGAAGGCCCTGGCGAGGATTATGCCAATCGGGAAAAAATTGCGAAACTCATGCTGTTTGCCACTACCCACACAGGTGAACCAACACAGAATCAAAGTCTTGAAGACTATGTTTCGCGCATGAAGGAAGGACAGGACAAAATTTATTATCTGGCTGCCGACAGTCATAACAGCGCCAGGAACAGTCCCCATCTGGAAGTCTTTGCCAAAAAAGGTATTGAGGTACTGTTGTTGTCCGATCGCATTGACGAGTGGCTGATGAGCCACCTGATGGAGTTTGATGGCACGTCCCTGCAGGACATCACCAAGGGCGAGTTGAACCTGGGGAAACTTGATGATGCGGAGGAAAAGGAAAAACAGCAGCAGGAAGAAGAGCAGGCCAAGGCATTGCTGGAACGTCTCAAGAATGCTTTGGGTGAGCGCGTTGCCGAAGTCAGGGTGACCCATCGGCTGACCGAGTCACCTGCCTGCCTGGCGGTGTCAGAACAAGACATGGGCTTGCAGATGCGCCGTATCATGGAGGCAGCCGGGCAGAAAGTGCCGGCGTTCAAGCCCATCTTTGAAATCAATACGACTCATCCCTTGATCCAGAAATTGGACCAGGAAGCGGACGAGGCCCGCTTCACTGAGTTGGCTGCCATTCTCTTCGACCAGTCCTGTCTCGCAGAGGGACGTCAGTTGGACGATCCCGGTAATTACATTCGGCGCTTGAACAAACTGTTGCTGGAGCTCAGCGCCTGATCTCCCTGGCACCGTCGCCCGACCGGTCGCGGCCGGCAGGGCGGCGGTGGCAAGCCCCGCACGTCTTCTGATACAGCCTTGGCAAAAGTTGTCCGCGGCACCTGTCTGCGTGTCTCCTCCACCTTGTCTGCATGTGCTATGCTCGTTTTCCCGGGGCAGGGGCCCCTGTATGAGGATAACAACGATGATAAGCATAGCCAAAGGCGCGCCTCTGCTGGGCGTGGCCACCTTGTCCCTGCTGTTGCTGACGCCAGTGCCAGTTCAGGCACAAACCTACGTGATGCCTGCCGACACACCTAGCCATATTCGACGGGGGGTTGAGTCACCCGAGCGCACACCGGAAATGACCGAGCGTGATTTCAACCGTAAACCTGGCGAGTTGCTGACCCTGGCGGGCTTGCAGGAGGGCGACACCATTGCCGAGATCACTGCCTTCGGCCAATATTTTTCCACCATTCTAGCAGAGGCGATTGGCCCTCAGGGCCGTCTGATCATGTACGACATGCCCTACCTGGAACGCTTCGGTGCCATGGAAACCGGCAATGCCTTTGCCGCCACCCACGCCAATACCGACTACGTAGTTGTGCATTACAGCGATATCGAGCTGCCTGGTGGCCTGGATGCTGTCTACAACATCCTCTACTACCATGATCTGCAACCCTTGGAAGTGGATACCGCGACGATGAACGCCAGAGTGTTGGCGGCATTGAAGCCTGGTGGCAGGTATGTGATCGTGGATCACAAGGCAGAGGATGGCTCAGGCTGGCGCGATGCCGCCACGATTCACCGCATGGGAGTGGAAACCATCATAGAGGAAGTCACCGCTGCCGGTTTTCAGCTGGAACTGAACAGCGATTTGCTGGCGAATCCGGAAGATGACCGTTCCACCATGGTATTTTCCCCAGGGGTACGAGGCCGCACCGACCAGGCCGTGCTGATTTTCCGCAAACCGCTGTAACTCAGAGCCTACCAAGCCTAGGAGCGAACCCTGCTCGCGACCTGTGGTTATAGTTGGCTTCAGTGCTGTTGCATGTTGAATTGCACCAGCCACTGAAGTCGGCTAATACTGTCGCGAGCAGGGCTCGCTCCTACAGAGAGGAGTTGAGCAGGTTGTTGAGGGTTGGGCTCGGGCGCATGGCCTTGCTGCACATTGCCGGATCGGGCTTGTAGTAACCGCCGATGTCGACTTTCACGCCCTGGGCGCCATTCAACTCGTCGATGATCTTCTGCTCATTGGCGGCGAGTGCTTCTGCCAACCTGGCGAACCCTTGCTTGAGCGTGGCATCCTGATCCTGCTCGGCCAGTGCCTGGGCCCAGTACAAGGCCAGGTAGAAATGGCTGCCGCGGTTGTCCACCTCACCGACCTTGCGCCGTGGTGAGCGGTCTTCCATCAGCCACTTGCCGGTGGCGGCATCCAGGGTTTGACCCAGTATGCGGGCGGTTTCATTGTTGTTGACGTTGGCCAGGTGTTCCAGGGAGGCGGCGAGCGCAAGAAATTCCCCCAGGGAATCCCAGCGCAAGTGGTTTTCCTCCACGAACTGCTGTACGTGCTTGGGCGCCGAGCCGCCAGCGCCGGTTTCGAACATGCCGCCACCGTTCATCAGTGGCACGATGGACAGCATCTTGGCGCTGGTGCCCAACTCCAGAATCGGAAACAGGTCGGTCAAATAATCCCGCAGCACGTTACCGGTAACGGAGATGGTGTCCTGGCCTTGTTTCATGCGCGCCAGCGAGAAGCGGGTGGCGTCCACCGGGGTCATGATGCGTATGTCGAGGCCATTGGTATCGTGCTCCTTCAGGTAGGTCTCGACTTTCTTGATCAATTCAGCGTCATGGGCGCGGGCCGGGTCGAGCCAGAAAATAGCGGGCATGCCGGACAGTCGCGCGCGGTTTACCGCCAGCTTGACCCAGTCGCGGATGGCCGCATCCTTGGTCTGACACATGCGCCAGATGTCGCCTTTTTCCACCTCATGCTGCAACAGGACATTGCCCTGGCCGTCGGTAACCTGCATGGTACCGTCCGCGGGCACTTCGAAAGTCTTGTCATGAGAGCCGTATTCCTCGGCTTTCTGTGCCATCAGGCCAACGTTGGGGATGGTCCCCATGGTGCGCGGGTCGAAGGCCCCATGCTGCTTGCAGAAGTCGATGGTTTCCTGATAAACACCGGCATAACAACGGTCAGGAATGATGGCCTTGGTGTCATGGAGCTTGCCATCCGGCCCCCACATCATGCCGCCGGCCCTGATGGCGGCGGGCATGGAAGCGTCGATGATGACATCGCTGGGCACGTGCAGATTGGTGATGCCCTTGTCGGAGTTGACCATGGCCAGGGGAGGGCGCTGCTGGTAACAGGCCGCCAGATCGTTCTCTATTTCCGCGCGCTTGGCTTCCGGCAGTCTGGCGATCTGGGCATGGACATCTCCCAGGCCGTAGTTGGGGTTGACCCCCAGTTCGGCAAAGGTGTCAGCGTGCTTTTCGAACACCTCGCGGAAATAGATCGACACGGCGTGGCCAAACAGGATGGGGTCGGAAACCTTCATCATGGTGGCCTTCAGGTGCACCGACAACAGCACGCCTTGCTGTTTGGCATCCTGGATTTCCGCTTCAAGGAATTCGCGCAGGGCCTTGCGGCTCATGACGCAGGTGTCAATCACTTCGCCGGCCAACAAGGGGGCTTTCTTCTTCAGTACCGTGGCCTGTCCATCAGTGCTGACGAACTCGATCTGGAACTGCTTGTCCTGTTGCAGGGTCAGGGATTTTTCGCTGCCGAAGAAATCGCCATGTTGCATGTGTGCCACATGGGTTTTGGAATCCTTGGACCATGAGCCCATGGAGTGGGGATTGTTGCGGGCATATTGCTTTACCGAACCAGGGGCGCGGCGATCCGAGTTGCCCTCGCGCAGCACAGGATTGACAGCGCTGCCCTTGACCCGGTCATAACGGGCCTTGATTTCCCGTTCCTCGTCGTTGGTGGGGTCTTCGGGGTATTCCGGCAATTGATAACCCTTGGCCTGGAGTTCGCGGATGGTGGCGATGAGTTGCGGCATCGAGGCGCTGATATTGGGGAGTTTGATGATGTTGGCTTCAGGTTTCTTGGCCAGTTCCCCCAGTTCACTCAAATCATCCGCCTGGCGCTGTTCGGGGGTCAGGTACTCCGGAAACACGGCAATGACCCTGCCGGCAAGGGAAATGTCGCGGGTTTCCACATTGACGCCTGCCGAGGCGGTGAAAGTCTGGATGATGGGCAGCAGGGAGTAAGTGGCCAGGGCCGGTGCTTCGTCAGTGAGTGTGTAGATGATGGTTGGTTTGTCGCTTGACATGCTGATTCCTGACTTGCTGGTTCTTGGATTACAGGGAAGGGCTGTCCCTGGGCGAAAGGCGGCATTATAGCCCAAGCCCTGCTCCCTGTGGTAGGACAGAGCCCGGCATGTGATAGGGATTCCTGCACACCTTGTTGGTGGCAGGAAGTTCGGTATTGGCCTCTGTATTGGTGTAAAATCCCGCCCCTTGCAAGGAGCCCGCCATGAATCTGAAACAAACGCTCGACCATGAAATCAGCGCGATCCTGAGTGATCTCACCGGGGAATCCGGCTGCCAGGCCATGGTGAACTACGCCAAGTCACCACAATTCGGCGATTACCAGGCCAATGGCGTGATGGCAATCGCCAAGCGTCTGGGCCGCAATCCCCGCGAGTTGGGGCAGGAGGTACTGAACCGGCTCGACCTGCAGGGAATGGCAGCCAGGGTGGAATTGGCAGGTCCTGGTTTCATCAATATTTTCATCGACCCCGGGTTTCTGGGTGCCAGCCTGGACCAGCTTGCCGACAGCGAGCGTCTGCTCAGTGCCACTGCCGAGCCTCAGGTGATCGTGGTGGATTATTCCTCGCCCAATCTGGCCAAGGAAATGCACGTCGGCCACCTGCGTGGCACCATCATCGGTGACGCCATTGCCCGGACCCTGGAATTTCTCGGCCACAGGTTGATTCGTCAGAATCACTTCGGTGACTGGGGTACACAATTCGGCATGCTCATCACGCACATGCTGGAATTGGGGGAAAGCAGCAAGGATGCGCTGAGGGCTGAGCTGTCTGATCTCGAAGCTTTCTACCGGGCAGCCAAGCAGCGCTTCGACTCTGATCCGGTGTTTGCGCGTCAGGCCCGCGACAACGTGGTGAAGCTGCAATCAGGTGATGCGGA
>JBJHAY010000033.1:15318-16915 GCA_050485205.1 Gammaproteobacteria bacterium | reverse complement strand
CACCACGATGTGGGGCGGGTGTTCGAGCGAGGCCAATTGCGGCCCCATCGGCGTGCCACCGCAAAGGGTCAGAATCTTGGTGTTGGTGAGAGGCCGCGCCAACCTGCGCAGTTCCTTGCTGACCTGATCAGCCAGTTCCCTGGTGGGGCACAGGATCAAGGCCTGGGGGTGGAACTGCTGGGTGTCTATCCCCTGCAGCAGGCCGATGCCGAAGGCGGCGGTTTTGCCGCTGCCAGTCTTGGCCTGGGCCCTGACATCCTTGCCCGCCAGAATCGGCGGCAGGCTCAGCGCCTGAATCGGCGTCATTGCCCGGTACTCCAGGGAATCGAGGTTGGCGAGAAATTCAGGGGAAAGGGGCAGGGTGGAGAAGGCGTCAGTAGTCATTATTGGCTTCAGCGAGAATTCGGGATCCATTCTACGACATTACCCACTCTAGATGCAGGATGAATTGACCGCCAACGTCGAGGAGTAAGCAGTTAGCCGGCCGGTGCGCTGTATAAAATGCCCCAAAATGTCGCATTTGTAACAGACAGAGTATGTATAACAAATGCCAACCTTCCTGGACATACTTTCTATATGGACATATGGGAATTTATTCTTTTCATTTATATCCCAGGCAAATTGAAAATTTCCTTGTCCAATTTGCCAGAGAATCAAGGTTGACTGAAGATTCCTGGAAAGAGACTCCTGGATGAATGGATCAGAAATGTTATGATGCCTGGGACAAACCCAAGGTCGTAATTTTCATTTTTCGTGCTTTCTGGAAATTGGGCTTGAACTATTGCAGATCCAGCCCAGACCTTCCTCGGGATCAACTCTCTCAGGTCACTGGTTCCATGGTCAACTCCAGCAACAGTGCAGAAATAACGCGCAAGATCTCCCGCAGCATCACCTTTGCCTACGGTGTTTTTGCGAGCCTTTGGATACTGCTGTCGAGCTATTTCCTGTTCGTCAACTTTGCCGATCCCCTCCTGCAATGGCGCATTGAACTGGTCAAGGGGCTTGCTTTTGTTGCTGTCACCAGCGTGCTGCTGTATGTGCTGCTCTCACGCTGGCTGACTTATCCTGAAGAACTCAATAGTAACGTTGCTCCGTGGGGTGGCTATGTCATCATCGCGGTGATGATGGTCCTGATCTTGATGGTGCCACTGACTGGTTACCTGATTCTCAGGCTCTATACCCCCCAGGTTGAAAGGCAGGTTTTTTCTGACCTGCAATCACTGGCAGAGCTGCAAGCCGAGCAAATCACCCGTATGCGTACCGAGCGCCAGCGAGATATGCAGACTTTGATTAGTGATCCGTCTTTTGTGGAAGATGTTGCGGTGCTACAGACTTCGGGAGATCCCGACACTCTGCTGGCGCTCGAGCAGCGGCTGGAAGCTGTCCGTCTTATATACCAGTATCTGTCGGTGATCCTGGTCGACAGCACTGGCCAAACTCTGCTCAGAGTTGGCTCGGATGCGGAAATCTTCGACACCAACAATCCGTTGATTGCTCTGGCAGCCAGCACCGGCTTGGTCCAGATCAGCGATTTCACTTTCTATGGAGAGGATGCGTTAAGAATGGATGTCATTGCCACGGTGAATGGCGCAATGGG
>JBJHAY010000033.1:0-15308 GCA_050485205.1 Gammaproteobacteria bacterium | reverse complement strand
AGAACCCCGAAGTGATGATGATCTTTCACACCGATCCCACCACTGTTTTCTCTCCGACAATCACGGGCTGGGTTGCCCCACAGTTTAAGTCTGAATTCTTGCTGGTCGGTCTCCAGGACAATGATACTGTCGCCACGGTCACCTGGAATCAGTCACAGGAGATACCACGGCCAATCCTGCGCTTTGACAGCACCGATTCCAGTATCGGTAGCATGGCAGCGAGAGCCTTGGGAGCTGGGACTGCAAGTGGCAGAGATATTCAAGGCACAAAGGTCATGGCAGCTTACCAACCCCTTGCCGACAGTCAATGGAAACTTCTGGTCAAACTGGACCGGGAGGCAGCGCTTGCACCCTTGCGCCAGTTGGCGCTGTGGGTCAGCCTCTTCGTTGGTGTTGCCGCCGTTGGCATCGGTGCCTTGCTGTTATTGCTTTGGCACCAGCAGCGCCGCTCTCACCAGTGGAGGTTACTGGCGCAATCCGCTGACTATGAGCACCGCCTGCGGCAGCAGGAAGCAGTCTACCGGGAAATGTTCGACGCCAACCCCCACCCGATGTGGGTGTACAACACCGAGACTCTGCGCTTTCTCGCCGTCAACCAGGCCGCCGTGGAACACTATGGCTACAGCCGCGAGCAGTTCCTGGCGATGACACTGCGGGACATCCGCCCCCCCGAAGACGTGGCACGCCTGGAACAGCATATTGCCAATCAAGCCAGGGAAGGAATCGACAGGGCGGGCAGCTGGCGCCACCTCAAAGCCGACGGCAGTATTATCCATGTGGAAATTTCTTCCCACCTATTGACGTTCAATGGCGCGCCCGCGGAACTGGTGCTGGCCTACGATATTACCCAGCGGAAAATTGCCGAGCAGGAACTGCACAAGCTCAACCGTTACTACTCTGCACTGAGCCGCATGAACAACCTACTGGTTCGCAGTCGTGATACCCAGGAAATTCTCGCCGGAGCATGTCGGATCGCGGTGGAAGAGGGTGAACTGGCGCTGGTGTGGGTGGGCAAGGAAGACAAGCACAACCATCGCCTGACCCCGGTGGCCAGCTACGGTGAAGCAACAGGTTATCTGGACGACATCGTAGTCAGTACCGACGCTACCGTGCCGGAAGGACAGGGCCCCGCTGGAATCGCCTTCAACACTGGCGAGGTTACTGTGTTCAACCATTTTGCCAGGGACAGGCGCGCTGCTCCCTGGCAACAACCCGCAAACTCTTGGAATCTGCTCGCCGTGACCGTGTGTCCGATACGGCGTCATGACGGCATTTGGGGGGTCGTGGCTTTTTATGCACGCGAAGAAAACTACTTTACTGAGCAACTTGTACGGTTGCTGGAAGAACTCACTACGGATCTGGCATTCAGCCTGGATGTCATGGACAACAATCGCAAGCGCTCTGAAGCTCAGGAAGCGCTCCTACTTAACGCCAGGGTTATTGAATCCAGCCACGAAGGCATGTTCATTTCCGACAGCAACAATAGACTGACCATGGTCAACCAAGCCTTCTGCGACATCGTCGGCTACACCGCGGAGGAGCTCATTGGGCAGCAGCCTAGCTTGCTGAAGTCAGGCGTTCAGGACCAACCATATTACTTCAAACTTTGGCAGGCATTGCAGAACACGGGGCGCTGGGAGGGAGAAATCTATGACAAACGCAAGAATGGCGAGATTTTCCCCGCCTGGCTGGCCATCACCCAGGTACGCGACGATGTGTCCGGCAAACTCCACTACATTGCCATCTACCGGGACATCAGTGACCGCAAGGCCTATCAACAAAAGATTGAGCATCTCGCCACTCATGATGTCCTCACCGACCTGCCGAACCGAATGCTGCTGGAGGATCGCATCAAAGTGGCGATCGCCCGCGCAGACCGGGAGAGTCAGCTCCTGGCATTGCTGTTCATCGATCTCGATCGCTTCAAGCTGATCAACGATACGCTTGGTCACGCCATGGGTGATGCACTGCTCAAGGCCGTGGCACAACGCATCACCAGCTTGCTGCGACGCTCCGACACCGTGTCTCGGGTGGGAGGCGACGAATTTGTGGTACTGATGGAAAATACCAACTCAATAGAAGCCGCCGCCAATCTGGCGAACAAGATCATCTCTGAAGTGGCACGCCCCTATACCATCGACGGCCATGAATTGATGGTCACCGCCAGCGCTGGGATCGCCCTGTATCCGAATCATGCCCACACCCCCGAAGATCTTACCCGCATGGCCGATACCGCCATGATGATGGCCAAGCGAGACGGTCACAATCGCTTCCACGTGTATGCCGGCGAAATGGGCAGCGATGCCAGTGAACGCCTTGATATGCAGAATCAATTGCGCGGCGCCATCACCCGCAACGAAATCTTCATTGTCTATCATCCGCAACTGCGCCTTACGGATGGCAGGGTCATTGGCCTGGAAGCCTTGGCCCGCTGGCAGCATGAACGCCTTGGACTGGTACCACCGAGCCGTTTCATTCCCATCGCCGAAGACAGCGGTTTGATTGTCGAGATCGGCACCTGGATTCTCGAGCAGGCCTGTCGTCAATGTCAGCAATGGCGGGAACGAGGAGTCCTCGATGTGCCTGTATCAGTGAATGTCTCTGCCCTGCAGTTCCGCCAGGCCACCTTCATCGACATTGTCCGCCAGGCACTTGAGACTTCAGGGCTGCCGCCCTCGTACCTGGAGTTGGAAGTGACCGAGAGCATGCTGATTGACAATGTCAGCGAGACCCGCGACAAACTTGATCGCCTATATGACATGGGGGTGAACTTTGCCATCGATGATTTTGGTACAGGTTATTCCAGTTTATCCTATCTGCGTCAATTCAAGGCCCATCGGCTCAAAATTGATCGATCATTCATCAGCGACTTACCTGCCAACCAGGATGCTGCGGCCATTGCCCGCGCCATCGTCAGCCTCAGCAATACGCTGGGGATGAGCACCATCGCCGAGGGCGTGGAGACCGAGGAACAGGAAGATTTTTTGCGTAGCATCTGGTGCGAGCAAGGCCAGGGTTACCTTTATTCTCCACCGCTGTCGACAACGGAATTGGAGACCTGGCTGGCGGGGCGAAGCCGACGCAAGGAGAAAGGGAAAAGGAAGGGGAGTTCACATGAGGATGACGAGGTAATGCGATGAATAAGCCAAGCAACAAGGCAGCGTCCCTGGCCAAGGTGGCAACCGGCTTTCCAGGCTTTGATGCCATGAGCGGCGGGGGGCTGCCCAAGGGAAGAATCTCCGTGCTCACAGGCGGGGCCGGCACCGGCAAGACACTGTTTGCCATCCAGACCCTGGTGAACCTGATCAAGTCAGGGGGAGGCACGGGGATTTTTGTCACCTTCGAGGAGAGTCCTGCTGGCATCGCCCGCAATTTCGACGGCTTCGGCTGGGGCCTGGACCGACTGCTGGGAAAGCAATTGCTGGTGGTCGATGGGCGCTGGCAGGTGGATTCGGTCCAGAGCGGGCACTTCGACATCAGCGGCCTGCTCGCCGTCGTGGAGAGTCTGGCACACAAGCAGGGTGCCGGCATGCTGGTGCTCGATGGCATAGACGCCCTGCTGGCGATGTTGCCCGAGGCCACCGACCCCCGCCGAGAACTGATGCGCCTGCAGGCATGGACTGAAAGGCTGGCGCTCAGCACTATTCTTACCACCAAAACGCCGGCAACCTCGGGGGGACGGAGCAGCAGCGCCGGACACTTCGAGGAAATCGCCATGTATATGGCGGACTGTGTGGTGCAACTGGAACGAAGTGCCATGGACACCATCAGTAGCCGCAACCTGTTTATCCAGAAGTACCGGGGCTCCGATCATGCGCAGAACAAGATCCCCTATGTCATTGGTCCCGGGGGCATCGAAGTGGAACCCATCAGCGCGGTTTCCGGTGGTTTCAAGGTCTATACAGAACGGGTATCAAGTGGCATTGATGCACTTGATGAAATGCTGTGCGGTGGTTACTACCGGGGCAGCACCACGCTGATCTCGGGCTCTCCAGGCACCTCAAAAACCACCCTGGCGGCCAAGTTCGCCGAAACCGCGTGCCAGCGGGGTGAAAAGGGCTTGTATATCTGATTTGACGAGGCACCGGAGGAAATCGTCCGCAATGTGGCTTCGGTGAATATCAAGCTGCGGCCATTCCTGCGCAAGGGTCTGCTGCATATGGAGGGCTTCGTTGCCCGTTCCGCCAGTGCCGACCACCTTACCAGCAAGACACTCTCCCTGCTTGACCGGCTCCAGCCCCGTTTCCTGGTCCTGGACCCGGTATCGGCCTTCTCCCTGGCCGGTGGCGATAGCCTGGGCTTCAATGCAGTGCGATTGATCGTGCAGCAATGCAAAGACTCTGGCATCACCCTCATCCTCACCAGCCTGATTGATCAGCTCTCAGGCAAGGATGAAATGTCCAAGGCCCATGTCTCCACGCTATCCGACAACTGGTTGCATCTGTCCTATGTCATCAATGGCGGCGAGCGCAATCGCGCGCTGACCATCATCAAATCACGGGGCACCGGGCACTCCAACCAGGTGCGTGAAGTGATACTCAGCGATGACGGCATTCATCTGGAAAGCGTCTACACGGAGGAAGGTGAGGTGCTGATGGGCGCGCTGCGCTGGCAGCGTGAAGAGCGCAGCCGCAAGCAACGCCTGCAGGAAAAAGCCCAGGCGGCGAAGCAATACCGGGAGGTCATGCTGGAAAAAGAGGAGCTTGCCCAGCGCATCGCACATCTGCAATTTGAACTGCAGGAGAAAGAAACTACCCTGGCAACCATTGCCAGGGATAGTGCCGATGCCGAGACCCTTGATTCTGAATGGCGCCGCTCGCTTGCCGACATTCGGACAGGCAACACCTTAAGCAAGCCGAACGTTTATCAACCAGGAAAGAAAGCCAGGAGCAGGAGCTCATCTGCACATAGTGCTGATAACGATAATGGGGATCGCCCATGAAGAACGATGATTCTGCTTCAAGCCGCGTCATCAACCTGACCTTTTATATCGCCGGTGATGGCCAGTTTTCCCGGCAAGCCAAGGACAATCTGAAAAAACTCATTGCCGAGATCCAAGGCGGCGCCGAGGTCAACCTGAAGGTTGTGGATGTCACAACAAAACCCGAAGCCGCCCTGGCGGAAGGCATCTTTACCACCCCCGCGCTGATCGCCTCAGTCGGCGGTGTAAACCTGCGCTTCATCGGCGACCTGAGCCAGCGTAAGAAAGTCATCACGGCTTTGAAGGAGGATTGACTTGACAGGCTCAGCGCCTGAATCGGCATCATTTCCCGATACTGCAGCGGGTCGAGTTTGCTACGCTCGATCTGCCCGGCGATGCGGTTTGAACGTCACCCAGGCGCGGCTGTGGTCCGTTGGCAGCAGTGACGTGCTGATGTTGCAGCGTTTCGACCGGGAGCACAGCCAGCATCTACAACTTGGTGTCCCAAGCGGGACGGTTTGGTCTATCCGTGGAAGAAGCGCGCCAGCAGATCGAACAAATTGTCGCGGTTGTCCGGCAGTGGCGAGACAGCTTCCTTGCCTGTGGTGTGTCTGCGAAAGACATCGAATACATTGCGCCCGCCATATTGCCGGAGAGCTTTTTCTTTGAAGGAAGGCAATCTGCACTCAGAGACGGTCACTCAAGTGTCGGTTTGTACGATAAAGATGACTGACGAAACGACATGGGTGATCCCGATGATCCATAACTGTGTCAACAGCTACTCACCGGCCAGTTCTTTCAACATGATGGCTGCGCCAGGGCCTTCTCCTTTTTAGGCGGGGCCTTTGACCATTATGGCCTAATCCCTTGGCCACCCTTGCCATTTTTTCCATTGACAAGCCATTTAAGGTGACTACTTCCCATGGTCATCTTGTCGATGTATAGTGATGACCATACACAGTGACTATATTGAGTGGTGGAATATGACTCAAGAGCTTATTACCAAGTCCCAATTCAAGGCACGTGCGCTGGAGTATTTTCGCCAGGTTGAAACCTCTGGTCATCCAGTCATCGTCACCGACCGGGGGCAACCGGCAGTTGAAATCCGGCGCTACCGCAGCGATTCCCGTTCACCGCTGGAGCGCTTGAAAAGTAGTGTGGTTGAGCTCAAAGAGCCAACCGAACCTGTCGCAGTGGAAGACTGGGAGATGTTGTCTTGATTGTGCTCGATACGCACGTGCTGCTGTGGTGGGTGAATGGCGATAGCCAGCTATCCAGGAAGGCCAAAGCGGCTATCGACAAAGAGCTGGCATCCGAAGACGGCGTTGTCATGATCTCCTCCATCTCTGCATGGGAAATCGCCATGTTGGTCAATGCCGACCGGCTGATCCTGGCGATGAGTGTGGATGACTGGCTGGCAACCGTGTCGGAAATCGACGGCGTGCGTTTTATCCCCGTTGACAATGAGGTGGCTGTCGAATCAACCAGGCTCCCAGGGGAATTCCACAAAGATCCCGCAGACCGGATGATTGTTGCGCTTGCTCGGCACCTGAATGCCCAGTTGATCACGGCAGACAGCAAAATACGTGGGTACAAACACGTTAAGTCGACTTGGTAGCATCCATGATGGTGCCAGGAGAGGACTTGAATAACACTCTTAACTAACTGAATATAAATGATATATTTAATTTTAATATTAGAAGATGTTACTACTGTTGTTGCTATAAATTTCCCCTAGCACCTAAAACGACCATCAACAGGACCCCGCTTGAACTCGGGGCTACTTTCTCCTCTTTGACATAAACACTCCTTTTGCCCATTATCGAGCCTCTTAGAAGTGTCCGTAAAGTCGGGGTAGAACCCCTTTGACCCGTTGGTCACTCAGCGCATTGTGGCTGCCACCTCCCTCCTGCCCTCTTCCAGACCATTTAAATTCAAAAGTTTATAAATACTTATAGGCTCTGCTCGTTTGAGTGGCGCTGGGTGGCAAATTTATTGCCAGAAAAACAATAACAATAGGAGTATTTATGAAAATAGATATAAATATCAGCAGGTTAGTTCTGATAATCATAATAATAGCATTGCTTTAAGTGGCATGTGGGTTCGCTGGCACCAGTACTATTCATTGGTGTTGGCTGAACACACACGATGCGCCCAGCTTTACCACATGTTATCCACACGATTTACACAAAAAAAAGCTTTGCAAAGGCTGGAAACGCCTTGATATAGTGGGTCAATGCTTGGCACCCACTAGATGTGGGGATAGAAAGGAATTTGGAGTGACTTGAGGACCTTGGGGGGTCCTCAAGTCTTACCAAAGGAAAAGGGTGTGTAGGACGAACCTTTTCCGCTGGCTTATTACCTAGTAAGCAAGGTAATGATTACATGCCTCCATTTATGATGCAACATTTCTGCAACAAAAATGAGCACGTAAATCAGCCAGATTAAACGGCCGTAAAAGCTGTCCTACCCCACCTCCTATTTGCGGAGGTAAAAATCATGAAAAATCATGATCCTGATCTCTACGAAGTGATCTATAGGCCTTATATCACCCTGAAGAATGGCAAGCGGCTTTATGCTGCCACCTACGGGCATAAGGCTTTTCGCTTCATGGTGAAAAAGAAGTAGCCGGCCTGGCCGGATAACAGGACGGAAAGAAGGGCAAGGACGCCCACTTCAAAGTTATGATGCCCCGCCTTTGTAACAACCACCAATGGATGTATGGCATGCACGGATGCAAATCATGCAAAAAAGGAGGTGATTACTATGGCGCACTGTAAAAAGGTCACCAAGACTGTCCGCACGGACAAGAAACCTGGGCCAAAGACCGTAAGCGTTGAGCGACACAGGCGGTCTAAGCCAAGCAAATCTTGCTAGTGCAGTAAAAGGTGGGCGGGGCATCATTCTTCCATTATATGACCAATAGAAACTATATGAACAGTTTCACCACCTCGATGCCACCTCTAGCAAATAGGACTGGAGCACCAGCAGATTTTCCGAACAATTAAACCTGCGTGGAAATATCTGGTCAGGTTTCCTGAGAGGCTGGAAGGAAGTAGGGATTGTTAAAGCCGAGTTCGCCATTGATGACTGACACCGTACGCAATCAGGAAGCCTTTAGGATTCTGAACGGCATCTACTGGAACGCCTCTCATGGCACTGATCCCGCTTGTAAATCATTTTATTGCTCTATCTGTGGGGCATGGCTTTCACGGTTGCCAGGGATCTACAACAGATTTCTGCCGAAATCATCATGAATGCACTGGCTGACCCACTGCTTTGGTCACTGCAGGATGATGATTTTTGCTATTTCAGGCACATGGGGAGCTTCTATCCCAAGCCAAAGAATGTGTCTCCAGTAGTGGAATTTTTGCTCTTAGCCTTCTCCAGACTGCCGGAGGAAAGCAAGCTCCGAGTAACAGGGAGGTGGCATAGAAACCACCAAAGATGGCCCGACTGGCTCCTGGACGGTATAAGTTATCACTTCATCCCAGAAACAGGACAACGCCACAATTGGGCACCAGTCCTGCAAGCCAGACACAAGGCAAGGAGTTACCCACCCTTTGAAGAGACTTTGCGACTCAAGTACCACTCACCCACCTAGGGGTTTCTTGATTCCCCTACTCTAGTGGAAGACCTCCCTGCCCTATTACTATCCAGCCCAGTTGAGATCTAAACCCATAGGACTCATTGCTGCTCCTGAGTAGCTTGACGCTCCAGAATTCTCCGATCAGCATATCGATTCCCTGTGAGACGCACCTCAGGAGCACTTGAAGCTTCAGAGCTATCACTCGGCGCAAGCGTAGCATCTCTCCTCTGCCGAATACTTATATCAGCATATCGATTCCCTGTGAGACGCAATTCAGGATCACTTGAAGATTCAGAGCGTACGTCCCCCGATACAGGTGAATTAGCATTCTGGCCTGTGAGAAAACGATTGCTGCTTGATTGCTGGCTAGCCTGGAACTTGCCTCTACAGGCAGTACGAACTAACCGAGCTGCCAAATCAGACTGGATATTCGTCAAACTCTGAATAAGACAATCTTCGTAGGTCCGGGGCTCGGCGACACCTTGGAATCTACCGCCTAATAGCAACCCAGCAGCAAACGTAAAAATGAGAAAAGCAACATTAAGAATGTTAGTTCTGACAGAAACTGCATGATCCCCTTGCTTAGCCTCTTTTGAAGACTGTAATCCCCCGATGTGTTTAACCGACACCCACGCCGCATAAAACGAGATGGCCGAAGTTAGAAATGCCCTTCGCAAGGTGTTCATAGCATCAAAAGACAGGGAGTCCGCCACAAAGGGACTAGTGACGATAAGAACTTGGGCGACCCCAGCAAGCAAAGCAATTGCAACGGCAAAAGCGGCTTTGTATACCTTATTGCCGCCTGTCTTGAATAGGCTCCTGCCCAAGACCAGGGCTATCCACCAAGCAGATAACATGACACCCAATGAAATCAAGATCATAAGCGCACCCTGTTCCCTTTTTGGTGGATATTATCCTGTGTCTACAATCTGAACAATGTCAAAATCACTCCACCCAGACAAATACAAAAGATTTGCCAAATGGCTGAAACATCATCGGGTAAATCGGGGCCTGTCAATGCGTGATTTGGCAAAAAATGGGGACCATTTTGTATTGGTGGCTATCCATGCAGCCACCACACGCCCTGGAGCAGTGCTCTGTGGCTCACAACAGCAGAATTATCAGATGAACCGATACCAAAAGAGAAGCTGAGGAGTGAGGAGTAATGGTGCCCAGGAGAGGACTTGAACCTCCACGACCTTTCGATCACTAGCACCTGAAGCTAGCGTGTCTACCAATTCCACCACCTGGGCAGGAGGGAAATGCTGAGAGCTGCGCACTTTACCGCCCCACTTGCGCCCTGTCAATTGCCATTTGCATCTTCGTGTATACTGGCTGCCTGTACAGCGAATAGACTAGACATCAGGCCCGGCATCCGCCGGCCCACCGAGGAAGCAGGCACGAATGCCCAAGAGTAAACTCCCGCAAGACCCCTACGCCGGCCGCGAGGCTGAGAAGTACGAAAATCCCATCCCCAGCCGGGAATTCATCCTGGAACACCTGGAAAAACGCGGCAAACCCATTTCCCACCTGGAACTGTGCACCGAACTGCTGCTGTTCGACGCCGATGCCCAGGAGGCATTGAACCGGCGTCTGCGCGCCATGTGCCGGGACGGCCAGTTGGTCAGCAACCGCCGCGGCGTCTATGGCCTGGTCACCAAGATGGACCTGGTGAAAGGCACCATCCAGGGCAACAAGGACGGCTTCGGCTTCGTGATTCCCGATGACGGCAGCGACGACCTGTTCCTGAACCCCTCGCAAATGCGCAAGGTCTTCGACGGCGACACCGTGCTGGCGCGGGTCTCCGGCTACGACCGCCGTGGCCGCCGCGAAGGCAAGATCGTCGAGGTACTGACCCGCAAGACCAGCCAGTTTGTGGGCCGCTTCTACCGCGAGGCCGGGGTCGGCATCGTCATTCCCCACAACCGCCGCATCACCCAGGAAATCCTGATTCCGCCCAAGAAGCACAAGGGCGCCAAGGAAGGGGACTTCGTGGTGGTGGAAGTCACCAGCTTTCCCGACGAACACCTGAAAACCACTGGCCATGTGACAGAAGTCCTGGGCGACAAGGCCGCCCCCGGCATGGAGATAGAAGTCGCGGTGCGGGTGCACGACATTCCCCATGAATGGCCCAAGCCGGTCTTGCACCAGGTGCGCAAGTTCAAGGCCGACCCCAGTTCCGCCGAAGTGGCGGGCCGCGTCGACCTGCGCAACCTGCCCTTCGTCACCATCGACGGCGAGGATGCCAAGGACTTCGACGACGCCGTCTACTGCCGCAAGGAAAAGGGCAACGGCGGCTGGACCCTCTACGTCGCCATCGCCGACGTCTCCCATTATGTGCAGGTGGATTCCGCGCTGGATGGCGAAGCCAGTGCCCGCGGCAACTCCGTCTACTTTCCCGGCCATGTGATTCCGATGCTGCCGGAGGAACTGTCCAATGGCCTCTGCTCCCTCAAGCCCCAGGTGGATCGCCTGGTGATGGCAGTGCAGATCCAGATCGGCCGCGCCGGCAACATCAAGGGCTACCAGTTCTTCGAGGGCGTGATCCACTCCCATGCCCGCCTCACCTACACCGAGGTGGCGGCCATGCTGCAGGAACCCGCCGATGCCGGGGAACAGCGCCTGCACGACATGATCCGCGAGAAATACCAGCACCTGCTGCCAGACCTAGAAGATCTTTATGCTCTTTATCAGGTGCTGCACAAGGCCCGTGAAAAACGCGGCGCCCTCGACTTCGAGAGCAAGGAAACCCGCATCATTTTTTCCGAGCAGCGCAAGATCAAGGAAATCATTCCAGTGGAGCGCAACGAGGCCCACCGCCTGATCGAGGAATGCATGCTGTGCGCCAACGTGGTGAGTGCTGACTTCCTGCTCAAGGCCAAGCTGCCGGCCCTGTACCGGGTGCACGAGGGGCCCAATCCCGAAAAACTGGAGAACCTCTACGAGTTCCTCAAAGAAATGGGCGTCGGCTTCGCCCGCCGCAAGAAGCCCACCCCCAAGGACTACCAAAATATCCTCAAGAACCTGGAAGGCCGCCCCGACCGCCATCTGATCCAGACCCTGGTGATTCGCTCATTACTGCAAGCGGTCTACCAACCGGAGAACCTCGGCCACTTCGGCCTCGGCTTCGAGGGCTACACCCATTTCACCTCGCCCATCCGCCGTTACGCCGACCTGCTGGTGCACCGCGCCATCCGCTACCTGGTGCGGGCCGGCAAGCACCCGGCCCATACCCTGTCGCTCCCCGGCAACAAACCCCTGGCGCGCAAGACCATCTATCCCTATGAACTGCCAGAGCTGGCGAACATCGGCACCCACATCTCCGGCACCGAGCGCCGCGCCGATGCCGCCACCTATGACGTGATCGACTGGCTCAAGTGCGAATACATGGAAGAGCGCATCGGCGACGAGTTCGAAGGCACCGTGGCCACCGTGACGGCCTTTGGCCTGTTCGTGCATCTCTCCGACATCTATGTGGAAGGCCTGGTGCATGTCACCGCCCTGCCCAACGACTACTACCACTTCGATCCCGTGCGCCACAGCCTCAACGGCGAGCGCAGCGGCCAGAGTTTCCATCTGGGCGACACCCTGCGGGTGGTGGTGGTGCGGGTGGACAGCAACGAGCGCAAGATCGACCTGCATCTGGTGCGCTCCCTGGAGCCAGCCAAACCGGGCTCCATCCCCCAGCGCAAGCGTGCCAAGGGCGGCAAGGGTTCCAAAAAGAAACACGATCGCCGCGGCAAACACAAAAGCCGCCAACCCCAGTAGGAGCAAGCAGAGACACAATGACGCAATTGAGATTCAGGATTGTTCAGCAACATGAGTAAGCACGACTGGATCTTCGGCCTGCATGCCGTCAACGCCCTGCTCCGCCATCATCCCCAGGGAATCCTGCAACTCTTTGTGCAGGATGGCCGCCAGGACGAACGCCTCAACGCCATCGCCGCCCAGGCCAAGGCCCTGGGATTGCCGCTGGAAATCTGCCCGCGCACAGAACTCGACAAGAAACTCCCCGGTGCCGTGCACCAGGGGGTGATCGCCCTCTGCAAGAGCGTCAACCTGGAAAAGGACGAAACCTTTCTCAAGCGCCTGCTGGACAATCTCGACCACCCACCCCTGCTGCTGGTGCTGGACGGCGTCACCGACCCCCACAACCTCGGCGCCTGCCTGCGTTCCGCGGAAGCCGCGGGGGCAGACGCGGTGATCGTCCCCAAGGACAAGTCCGCCCTCATGACCCCCACCGTGCGCAAGGTGGCCTGCGGCGCCGCTGAGATCGTGCCCTTCATTGCCGTCACCAACCTCGCCCGCTGCCTGCAGCAACTGCAACAGCGCGGCATCTGGATCATGGGCACCGCCGGAGAGGCTAACCAAAGTCTGTACCAAGCCGACCTCACCGGCCCACTGGCCCTGGTGCTGGGCTCCGAAGGCAAGGGCCTGCGGCGCCTGACACGGGAACACTGCGACCTTTTATTGTCGATTCCCCTGGCTGGCGAAGTCAGCAGCCTCAACGTCTCCGTCGCCGCCGGCATCTGCCTGTTCGAAGCCGTGCGCCAACGCCACCCACTGTAGGAGCGAGCCCTGCTCGCGACCTGTGGTTATCACTGATGTCAGTGGCTAGGGCAAATCACGTGCAACAGCCCTGAAGGTGCGAGCCGTGCGTCGGCCTCGCTCCTTCAGGGTGGGGATTGCATTTGTAATCCGCCATCTATAGAATGCTCGCTCTTTTACTCCGGGAAACCGGCCCCCGTGGCCGCCCCGATAACTCCTTGCCTTACCGCTCGCCCCCTCAATGGGGCCAGACGGAAGGCTGCCAAACCGTGAGGAGCTTCAATGCGACACTACGAAATAGTCTTTATGGTGCATCCCGACCAGAGCGATCAGGTCGGCGCCATGATCGAACGCTACAGCAAGATGGTCACTGAATCCGGTGGCAAGGTACATCGTCTCGAAGACTGGGGCCGCCGCCAGCTGGCCTACCCCATCAACAAGATCCACAAGGCACACTACGTGCTCATGAACGTCGAGTGTGATCAGGAAGTGTTGGATGAAATCACCACCATCTTCCGCTACAACGATGCCGTGATCCGCAACCTGGTGATCAAGCGCAAGCATGCCATCACCGAGATGTCCGACATCCAGAAAGCCGAGAATGAAAGCCGCGAACGCAAGGCCCGCGCCACTCAGCGCGTGCGCGCCGAGTCCAGCGATGATGATGACTCGGACGAGGAAGAGGAACAGGAATACGACGGCGACGAGACCGATGAAGAGGAAGTGGCGGCTGAGAAGTAAGCCGGACCTTTCCCTCATTCACCACAGCACACAGGAGACATACCATGGCGCGTTTTTTCAGACGCCGTAAGTACTGCAGATTCACCGCAGAAGGCGCAACCGGCATCGATTACAAAGATCTGGAAACCCTCAAGGCCAACATTTCTGAAACCGGCAAGATCGTGCCCAGCCGCATCACCGGCACCAAGGCACGGTTCCAGCGCCAATTGGCCGTGGCCATCAAGCAGGCCCGTTATCTGGCGTTGATTCCCTACACGGATTCACACGAACACTAAAACGGCAAGGCCCGGGGACCAACCATGCGCGGGGTAGCTCAATACGCGATGCTTGGCCGCCGACAGTCCATCATCATGGTGCTGCTGTGCGGTTTCTTCCCCGTGGCCTATTGCATCAGCGCCGCCGTGGTGGGGCTGGTGCACTTGCGCAAAGGCATGCGCGAAGGCTTGTTGGTTCTGTTGTGGAGCCTGTTGCCAGCGGCCTACTTCTGGAATATCGGGGATCCCAGCCCCCTGCTGCTGATGGTGGGCATCACCATTCTGAGCCAGGTGCTCAGGCGCAGCGGATCATGGGCCCAGGTGCTGATGGTGGCCCTGGTGCTGGGCATCCTGACCCAGGTCAGTCTGTACTGGCAAACGGCCTATGTGGAGCAGGTGCGGCAACTGATGGAGCAGGCTCTGCAAACCCGCCAGGTGGGTGGCAACCAGGATGAAGCCCTGGAGCAGCTGGTGCAATTGCTGCTGCGCTTCTACGGTGTTTACCACATGGGACTGGTGGTGCTGTGTCTGATGCTGGCACGCTGGTGGCAGGCCGCCCTGTACAATCCGGGTGGTTTTCGCGAGGAGTTTCACCAGTTGCGGCTGGACCCCCGCTTCAGCCTGGTGCTGGCGGTGATGATCGTGGCGGGAGCCTTGGGCATTCCGCCCCTGAACAACTGGGTGGCGCTGTTGAGCCTGCCCCTGCTGGTCAACGGCATTGCCCTCTGCCACGGTGTGGTGGGCATGAAGCAGTTGGGCACGCATTGGCTGGTCATGTGCTACCTGACCCTGCTGTTGATGGCCCCGGCGCTGGTAATGCTGGGCATCATGGACAGCTTTTTGGATTTGAGAAAACGAATCAGAGTGTAGGCGAGGAATTTACGATGAACGTCATTCTGTTGGAAAAAGTAGGAAAAATGGGCAACGTGGGTGACCAGGTCAGCGTACGCGCCGGCTATGCCCGCAACTTTCTCTTCCCCTTCTCCAAGGCGGTGCCCGCCACCAAGGAGAACATTGCCGAGTTCGAACAGCGCAAGGCGGAGTTGATCAAGGCTGCCGCAGAGCGTCAGGCCGCGGCCCAGGCCCGCGCCGAGAAGCTCAACGGCCTCAGCATCACCATCGAAGCCAATGCCGGCGACGAAGGCAAGCTGTTCGGTTCCATTGGCACCCGTGACATCGCCGAGGCCATCACTGCTGCCGGTCAGGCGGTGGAGAAGCGTGAAGTACTGCTGCCGGAAGGCGCTCTGCGTGAGCT
>JBJHAY010000032.1:0-17088 GCA_050485205.1 Gammaproteobacteria bacterium | reverse complement strand
GCTATCAGGAAATCAACACGCCGCAGTTGGTGGACTATAGCTTGTGGGAGAAGTCCGGCCATGCCGACAAATTCTCCGAGCAAATGTTTGGTGTCGAATCCGACAGCCGCATGTATGCCATCAAGCCAATGAATTGCCCGTGCCACATCCAGGTCTACAACCAGGGCCTGAAGAGCTACCGTGAATTGCCCCTGCGGTTGGCGGAATTTGGTTCCTGCCACCGTTACGAACCATCCGGCAGCATGCATGGATTGATGCGGGTACGCAGTTTTACCCAGGATGATGCCCACATTTTCTGCACCGAGGAACAAATCCAGGCTGAGGTTTCCCGCTTCATCGACTTGGTGTACGAGGTTTATAAGGATTTTGGCTTTGACGACATCATCCTGCGTCTTTCCACGCGCCCGGAAAAACGGGTGGGGTCCGATGCAATTTGGGACAAGGCCGAGAAAGCACTGAGAATCGCCCTCGACAATACAGGACGGGCATGGCAGTTGTTGCCGGGAGAGGGCGCTTTTTATGGTCCCAAGATCGAATTTGCGCTGAAGGATTGCATGGGCCGCGAACAGCAATGTGGCACCATCCAGGTGGATTTCGCGCTGCCGGGCAGACTGGGCGCCGAGTATGTGGCCGAGGATAACACCCGCAAAATACCCGTCATGCTGCATCGCGCAATCTTCGGCTCCTTCGAGCGTTTCATCGGTATTTTGATCGAGCACTATGCCGGCGCGTTCCCTGCCTGGCTGGCGCCGGTACAGGCCGTGGTGCTGAATATCACCGACAAGCAGGCGGAATATTGTGAATCCATTGTGAAATCCTTGAAAAATAAAGGCTTTAGGGTGGAGGCCGACTTGAGAAATGAGAAGATCGGCTATAAAATCCGCGAGCATACCCTCCAGAAGGTACCTTACCTGCTGGTGGTAGGAGATAAAGAAGTGGAAGCCGGCGCTGTAGCCGTGCGTGACAGGACTGGTCAGGATCTGGGTGTCATGCAAGTCGATGCCTTCGAGGCTCTGATGCGGGAGGATGTGGCGCGGCTGGGCAGGGCTTCCTGAACCAAGGAATCAACGGAGAATTCACTATTAAGAGAGACAACGAAAAGGCCAAGAAAGCCCCGGTGAACGACGAGATCAACGTCGATCCCCTGCGCTTGATACTGGAAGATGGCAGCCAGGCGGGGGTCGTGACCCTTGCGGAAGCCAAGGCTGTGGCGGAAGAAGCCAAACTGGATCTGGTGTTGATTTCACCCGACGCCGATCCACCGGTTTGCAAGATCATGGATTATGGCAAACATGTGTTTGAGCTGAAAAAGCAGAAAGCCGCCAATCGCAAGAAGCAGAAAGTTGTCCAGATAAAGGAGATAAAGTTCAGGCCAGGGACGGAGGAAGGGGATTATCAGGTAAAACTGCGCAACCTGATACGTTTCCTTACCGATGGAGACCGCGCCAAGGTAACCTTGCGTTTCCGCGGACGTGAGTTGGCCCATCAGCATATCGGGATGGAATTGATTCAGCGACTCAAGGATGACCTCGCCGAATACGGCACGGTGGAACAGGAGGCCAAGATGGAAGGTCGCCAGTTGACCATGCTGGTCGCCCCGGTAAAAAAGAAGAAACAATAGATCATCCCACGCCTCTTGAGTTTCTACCCCAGGCAGGATGGGGAAGTGATCTGTTGTTGTTTATTAATCTCGCGGACGGCCAAGGGTCGATCCGGAATGCGGAGTACTTAGTAATGCCGAAAATGAAAGTTCACAGCGGCGCCTCGAAACGCTTCAAGAAAACCGGTAGCGGTGTCAAGCGTAAGAGCGCCTTCAAAAGCCATATCCTCACCAAGATGACCACCAAGCGCAAGCGTCAACTGCGCGGCACTTCTGCGGTTCACCCCTCAGATCTGCCGGGCGTAAAACGCATGCTGGGCTTGAGCTGAACCATCACCGATTGAGAGGATAACGACATGGCAAGAGTAAAACGCGGCGTCACCGCTCGCCGCCGTCACAAGAAAATTCTGAAGCAGGCCAAGGGTTACTATGGCGCCCGCAGCCGAGTGTTGCGCGTCGCCAAGCAAGCTGTCACCAAGGCAGGTCAATATGCCTACCGTGACAGGCGCCAGAAAAAGCGTGTATTCCGCGCCCTGTGGATTACCCGCATCAATGCCCAGGCCCGCGCCAACGACATCACCTACAGCCGCCTGATTGCTGGACTCAAAAGAGCCAACATCGGCGTCGACCGCAAGGTGCTGGCCGATCTGGCCGTCCATGACAAATCGGCCTTCGCGGCCATTGTGGACAAGGCCAAGGCAGCCCTGTAGGGAAGCATCACATGAGGCCGGCCAACACCGGCCTCATTTCGTTTCAAGCAGCAAAAATAAGAAGTCGTTATGGGAAACCTGGATTCTCTGGTAGAGGAAGCCCTTGGCGCCATTGCCGGCGCCACTGACAGCGCGGCCCTGGAACAACTGCGGGTGCGTTATCTGGGCAAGAAGGGCAGCTTGACCGAGCAATTGAAAAGCCTTGGGCAATTACCGCCCGAGGAGCGGCCCAAGGCTGGCGCCGTCATCAATCAGGCCAAGGAGAAGGTGGGAGCCAGTCTCGACGCCCGCAAAGCTGAGTTGGAAGCGGCAGCGGTGCGGGAATCCCTGGCACGGGAAGCCGTGGATGTGACTCTGCCCGGGCGCCGCCAGAGCATTGGCGGGCTGCACCCGGTTACCCGCACCATCGAGCGCATTGAGGACATTTTTGCCAGCGCCGGTTTCGACGTGGTGGAAGGGCCTGAAATCGAGGACGACTATCACAACTTCGAGGCTCTCAACATCCCCGACCACCATCCGGCGCGGGCGATGCACGATACCTTCTACTTTGATCCCGGCACCTTGCTGCGTACTCACACTTCCACCGTGCAGGTGCGAGTGATGGAAACCGGCAAGCCGCCATTCCGCTTCATCTGTCCGGGCCGTGTCTATCGTTGTGATTCCGATGTTACCCACACCCCCATGTTCCATCAGGTGGAAGGCTTGTGGGTGGATGAACACGCCAGCTTTGCCGATCTCAAGGGCTTGTTGGAAGAGTTTCTGCAAGTCTTCTTCGAAGCTGAGTTGTCGGTACGCTTCCGTCCTTCCTACTTCCCCTTCACCGAGCCTTCGGCCGAGGTGGACGTGCAGTGCGTGGTTTGCCGCGGCGCGGGTTGCCGCGTGTGCAGCCAGACTGGCTGGCTGGAAGTGCTGGGTTGCGGCATGGTGCATCCCAGGGTGCTGCGTCTTTCCGGTGTCGACCCCACCAAGTATACGGGGTTTGCATTCGGCATGGGCGTGGACCGGCTTGCCATGCTGCGTTACCAGGTCAAGGATCTGCGGCTGATGTTCGAAAACGATTTGCGCTTCCTGCGGCAGTTTGCCCAGGGCAGCGATGTGGGCACGGGTGGTGAAGGGCAATGAAATTCAGCGAAAAATGGCTGCGCAAGTGGGTCAATCCTGCCATTGAGACCCAGGAGCTGATAGCACAGTTGACCATGGCCGGCTTGGAAGTGGACAGCCATGAGCAAGCCGCCCATGCCTTTACTGGCGTTGTGGTAGCCGAGGTCTTGGCCACGGAAAAACATCCTGATGCCGACAAACTGACGGTTTGCCGGGTCAACAATGGCACTGAGGAATTACAGATTGTCTGTGGCGCCGCCAATGTGCGTGCAGGGTTGAAGGTGCCCCTGGCCCAGGTTGGGGCAGTGCTGGCGGAGGATTTCAAGATCAAGGCCAGCAAGTTGCGCGGCGTCGAATCCCACGGCATGTTGTGCTCGGCCGAGGAACTCGGCTTGGCCGAGCAGGCGGATGGCTTGCTGGAACTGGATGCCGATGCCCCCGTGGGGCAAGACATCCGCACCTACCTTGAACTGGACGACACTCTGATTGAAGTGGACCTGACTCCCAACCGGGGTGACTGCCTCAGCATTGCCGGTCTGGCCCGGGAAGTGGGGGTATTGAATCAGGCAACGGTGACAGCGCCGGTAATAGACGCCGTGGCAGCATCACTCGAAGACAGTTTGCCGGTGGCACTCTCAAGCCCCGAGGCCTGCCCCAGGTATCTGGGACGGGTCATCAGGAACGTGGATGTCAGCGCAAGATCCCCGGATTGGTTGCGCGAGTCTCTGCGTCGTTCCGGTATCCGCAGTATCGACCCAGTGGTGGATGTCACCAATTACGTGCTGCTGGAACTGGGCCAGCCGATGCACGCCTTCGATCTTGATGTCCTGCGTGGCGGCATTAACGTACGCATGGCGCGGCCGGATGAAAGCCTGGTGTTGCTGGATGGCAAGGAAGTCAAACTCAAGCCGGACACCCTGGTGATTGCCGATCACGACAAGGCCCTGGCAATGGCTGGCATCATGGGCGGAGAAGCCAGCGCGGTCACTGCCGACACCCGCCATGTGTTCCTGGAAAGTGCATTTTTCCATCCCCTGGCCATTGCCGGCCGTGCCCGCGCCCATGGCTTGCAGACCGATGCCGCGCATCGATTCGAGCGCGGCGTGGATTTCAATCTGCCGCGCAAGGCCATGGAACGGGCCACTCGCCTGTTGCTGGACATTGTCGGAGGCGAGGCTGGACCTGTTGTCGAGGGTTTGGCGCCACTGCCGACAGTGGCGCCGGTTGAGTTGTGCGAGGCACGCATAACAAGTCTTTTGGGCATGGCCATGCCAGCCTCCCAGGTGGAGGACATCCTGGGACGTCTCGGCTTGAGTCAGGTTTCCCGCGAGCAGGGAAGCTGGCGCTTCGCGGTGCCTTCCTGGCGCTTCGATATCAGTATCGAAGAAGATCTCATTGAAGAGTTGGCCAGGGTTCACGGCTATGACAAGTTGCCAGTCACCGAGCCTCTCAGCCGTTTCCGCCTCAAACCGCAGCCTGAAGCCCGTGTTGGCCTTAAGGCGCTGCGGCGCATTCTCACCGGCTTGGGTTACCAGGAAATCATCACTTATAGCTTCGTGGATCCGAAGCTGGAAGAGATATTGCATGACCGTCATGGGGAAGCCATGGTGCTGGCCAACCCGATTTCACAGGATATGTCGGTGATGCGTTCCAATCTGTGGCCGGGTCTGATCAAGACCCTCAAGCATAACCAGCACCGTCAGCAGAGCCGCGCAAGACTGTTCGAATCAGGCCTGCGCTATCAGCGGCTGGACGGCAAAATCCAGCAGACCCCAGCCATTGCCGGGCTGCTGTGGGGTGGCCGTTTTCCGGAGCAGTGGGGGGTGCGGCAGGAGTCCGTTGACTTCTTCGATCTCAAGGGGGATGTGGAAACCCTGTTGGGGGCAAGCCTGGACCTGGCCGCCTTCGAATTCCGCCCTGGACAGCACCGGGCCCTGCAGTTGGGCATGAGTGCCGAGATTCTGCGCCAGGGCCGTCATGTGGGCTGGATAGGGGCCTTGGATCCTGCCGTCCAGCGGCAGTTGGACATCCCCGGCAAGGTCCTGTTGTTCGAATTGGCATTGGATGCCCTGGCTGACGGACGCTTGCCCGCCGCGGTTGATTTGTCCCGCTATCCTTCGGTGCGGCGCGACCTGGCACTGGTAGTGGATGCCGAACTGCCGCTGGACAGCCTGCTGCGGATGTTGCGCAGAGAGGCTGGTGAGCACCTTGCCGAACTGGTGGTCTTCGATGTCTACCAGGGGGAACGGATCGCAAAAACCAAAAAAAGTCTTGCATTGGGCTTGACCTGGCAGCATCCTTCGCGCACTCTAGGCGAGGATGAAATTCACGCCATAATTGACAGTTGTATCAAGGTACTAGAAGAACAATTTAATGCCGAACTAAGGAAGTGATCATGGGTGATGGTGCGCTGACCAAAGCGGAAATGGCGGAACGCCTGTTCGATGAGATGGGGCTCAACAAGCGCGAGGCCAAGGAACTGGTAGAGCAGTTTTTTGAAGAAGTGCGTTTGTCCCTGGAGTCCAATGAACAGGTCAAGCTCTCCGGCTTTGGCAACTTTGATCTGCGCGACAAGCGCCAGCGCCCTGGCCGTAACCCCAAGACCGGCGAAGAAATCCCCATACAGGCCAGAAGAGTTGTCACGTTCAGGCCAGGTCAGAAGCTGAAAGCCAGAGTGGAAGCCTATGCTGGAACCAAGTCATAATGCCGAATTGCCGGAAATCCCGGCCAAGCGTTACTTCACCATTGGTGAGGTGAGCGAACTCTGTGAAGTGAAGCCCCACGTTCTGCGTTACTGGGAGCAGGAGTTTTCGCAACTGAAGCCGGTGAAGCGCAGAGGCAATCGTCGCTATTATCAGCGCCAGGACGTGATCCTGATTCGTCAGATCCGCTCATTGCTCTATGAGCAGGGTTTTACCATTGGTGGCGCGCGTCAGCAGATGGTGTCAGGCGCGTTGCACACAGGGCCTGGCAGCGAGGCGGAAGCCACTGCCAAGGCTGGTGTAGGCATCAATCCGGAGATACTCAAGGAATTGATCTCGGACGTGGAAGACGCGCTCAATCACCTGGCCCGATAATCGCCAGTGAACTGCCATCCATCATGGTGCAGGTTAGTCATGTCTGGTCTTGGCAAGAGAAAATTAATTCGGGATTTTCCTTAACCTTTCCATGATCAACGTGTAGAATACGCGAGCTTTTTCGGAGTGTAGCGCAGCCTGGTAGCGCACCACACTGGGGGTGTGGTGGTCGTCGGTTCAAATCCGGCCACTCCGACCAAAATTCCCTTTTAAATTCAGCGGCTTGCGGTAATTTTTGCGCCGCTGAAATTTTCCGTTTTACTTATTTTCAACCTATTTTTACCAATTCCGGCTGAAATCAGTTCCAGTGCGGACGTCTAGTTGCCACGCCCCGGCATCTGCCACGCGAATCCGGCAGTATCTAGCCTCCGCCAAGCCGTTCCTGGCATAAAGGCAGCACATAAAAAAGCCCCACCGGCAATGCCGATGGGGCTTTTTTGATGGTCTTGCGGTCAGCGCCTCAGCGGCGCACCTCGGTTTCAATTTCCACCGTAATTTCAGCTTCTATGCGCCTGTTGAGCGCACGGTTCTGCGCGCTGTCATTGGGAGCCACGGGGCGGCTTTCCCCATAACCAACCGCAGACAGGCGCGAAGCGGGGATGTTGTGCCGCTGAATCAGAGCATTCATCACCGCATTGGCGCGGCGTTCAGACAGGCCCTGGTTGTATGTCTCCGGACCAGTGCTGTCGGTGTGGCCTTCAATCACGGCGTTGGTGTTGGTGTAGGTGCGCATGAAGTCGGCGAACTCGCGAATCACCCCTTCAAATTCAGGCCTGATGTCGGAGCGGTCGAAGTCAAAGTTCACCAGCAGTTCCTGCTGCAACTGGCTTGTTTCCAGGATCGGACAGCCATCGGCATCCACAGCCAGTTCCCTTGGGGTATTGGGGCAGCGGTCGCGGGAGTCGGGCACACCGTCGCCGTCACTGTCAGGATCCTGCACCACGGCCGGGGGAGGAGGAGGGGGTGGTGGCGCGGGGCGACTGCTGCCGCCAAAGGCAAAGCCAAAGCTCAGGCCCATTGCGGTATCCAGGTTCTTGGAATGTTCACCGTGGGAGGTCTTGATATCAGCCTTCACCACCAGGTTTTCGCTCAGATAGCGCTTGATGCCAAAGCCCAGATCGTAGGCGGTCTCCTCAAACTTGGGGCTGTTCACGGAAGGTTGCAGTCTGATCTTGCCGACACCACCGGCCACGTAGGGCTGCCAATTGCCCCACTTGTTCAAGTGGTAGTTGACGCCGGAACGCAGCCATCTGAGGTCGTTCTTGCGCTGCTGGTCCTTTTGCCAGGAGTCCAGCTCCCAGCGCTCGAAGGCCAATGACCAACGCTCGGCCACCGGCATTTCCATGCCGAAATACATGCCGGCATCGTTCTGCTGCTGCTTGCTGTGCTGGAACAGGTATTTCTGGGGGCCGGCATAAATGTTGAAACGGTTGTCGACTTCGGCGTCCTGCGCCATTGCCAATCCAGGGACAAGCAGGGCGGCGCTCAGGGCCAGACTGGGGATCGTATTCTTGGTGAAGCGCATTCCAGTGTTCTCCTTTTCTTATTCTTCACAATATGAAGCCTGGAAAATTCCAGGGATACGAACTTGTTACGAGATGAAGGTGAATAATAGATTAACTGATGACGAGGCATTGTGACAGGGCGCACACCATGGGGCCGTCTCTACTCAAGACTTTGGGTGGGCCTGGATGCCACGCCAAGATCCGGGCTGGTTGCTTCTCTGACTGACTTGCCTGCCAGCAGTGCTACCCTGAAAGTGACGCAATCCGTCATTCGGGGATTACCTGTGTTCCTCCGATGATGGCCATGCCATTGAGGTGATGAGTCGAGTCCTGTAAAGAAAATCCGGAAACGAAACTGTCTCCACTGCCTGTGAAAACTCCTCTGATGGCGCCGGAAAGGGATGTTGAGACATCATTGATAACAGCATTGTTGAATGTTTGAATGTTGGCAATGGCTCCAGCGACATTACCCTGGAAATCAAGTTCCCATGTTTCACTGGTAGTGGTTGCGGTCATGGCGCCGTCGATATCACCAGCCACAAAATCGACATTGAACGTCATGCTCAAGTCACTCAATTGCCCGCCAGAGCCCTCCCCGACAAAGGCCAGGGTGCTGTCAAAATATGCATTGCCGATTCCCATCAAGGTGGCGATTTCCGTAGGCTTCAGAGAGGCCCAGTACATTGCCTGATTCAAGTCCACCAGTCCGGTTTTATTGTCGGTGCCGACAATGGTTTTGTCTGAGTCCCAATAGCCCCATCCCACGTTGTCCAGGGTAGAGGGCACTCCAAGCAGGGCGCCATTCCCATCCTTGCTGCCAACCACACTGTCAAGAGGATAGGAGTCATCCCGAAGACTGTTGGCAATGGCGGAAGCAAAAGCCTGGTCATCCTCAACATGCCATGCAGCAATACTGTTGAGGTTCAGATTGGCGGCATTGGGCTTGGCGAATCTGGGACCATTGTCCCCCAGGCCAATACCAGAAGACAGCATGATGTCGACAGTATCGGTGGAGTTGTTGACGACGATGCCCAGGTACTCTTCCATGGCTTTCATTTCTGTGATGCCGAGACGGTTCTCGAACAGACCGCCCACTGTAAAGGCCCCCATGGCCTGGGCGGCGCCCGCGCTACTGTCCGCGTACAGGGCATAGATGCCACCAAAGTGATGTTGTCCTTCGCCACTGTTGGCGCCGAACATGCCGCTGATCATGCTGCTGGATAGAATTTCGGTAGGAGAGGGCTGATTGGTGTTGTCGGTATAGCTGCCAGTGAGAATGGTGAAATTGGCCTGGTTGCCATTGCTGATGTTGCCGTTGAAGGTAAGGTCCCATGCAGTGTTGAAACTGCCCGATGAAGACAGCTTGAAGCTGCCATCGCTGATGGCGCCGCTACTGAAATCCACGTCGAATGCCATTTGCAGGTTGTAATCAGTGTTGCCGATGTTGTCAGTGCCAATCGAGCCCTGTTGATAGGCATGTACTGTATTGAAGCGGCCACTCAGGTGGTTGATCGGCAAGGTGACGGCATTGCCCCACAATACCGGCCCTTCGCCCAATACGCTGAAAACACTGATATCCAGGTTGTCGCTCAGGCGCTTGACCGTGGTGCCCTGATTCCAGATACCGAACTGCAGGGAATAACCTGTGTAGGTAGCCAGTACATTTTTATCCGAGTCGGAGTAGGGGCCAAAACGCAATATATCGTTGTTGGTGGGATCAATGAAGGCCAGCTGTGAGCTGGATGACAAGCTGGTCCTGCCGCGCAGGCCACTGATGAATCCTTGATTGGGGCCGTCAGTGATCAGCATCATGCCCTTGCCGGCCGATTCCCGGATCTGGCTGAAATCAGCACCGGGCAAGCGCAGGTCACGTTCCAGTAGAAATGCCCCTGTGACATATTCCAGTGTTGGTGTAGTGCTTCTGAAGCTGAAGCTGCCCAGGAAACCCTTGTAAGCGTCTGCCTGGGGATTGGAGAAAACACCACTCACCTTGGCGCTGACGTTGGTGTTTTGTTCTCCGTTCGCGGCAATCCGCACACTATTTCCTGTCCACTTGTCATGCAATAGGCCGTCACTGATCACTCCGGCAAAGTTTGTTTGCCACAGGGTGCCGCCGCCACAGCCACTGCTACCATCGACACAGACCTGGAGCAGGCCATTGCTGATGTTGCCAGTGCTGAAATCGATGCCGAAACTGGCGTTTACACTGGAAACATTGCCACTGCTGGAAAGACCGGTGAAGTCGAGCGTCTTGGCATACGCCGCTTGCCCGCTATAGCTGGCAATGGTGGGGTTTTCCACCACTGCCCAGAACGCCTTGTCGATGTTCAGGAAGGAAGCATTGCTGCTGGCGTTGGTATAGGCCTTGGTGCTGGGGTTGGCACTGGAACTGGTGATCCAATAACCCCAGTTGACGCCTTCGTAGCCTCCCACATTGAGCTGGTAATCCGCGCTTGGGATCGTGGTACTGGTGGCGGACCTGAACACTTTGTCATAGCTTTCTGGATCGAAGGGATCACTGGCAATGGTTTCCGCCAGCACCGGATCACCGGTTGTGCTGGCGCTGAGACCCAACACGGGAAACAGCGTGGCTTCCTTGTTGCCCTCATCGATGCTGGTAAAAATGCCAAGGCTCAGCTCGGATTGCACAGTGATGTCACTGTAGCGGGCGTCAACCGATTCCAGGCTGTCGCCGTCCACTTCCAGCAGGAACATGCCGGCGGCGGTTCTACGTTCCTGTTCCGCGGTGACTGAAGACAGAACGAAACTGCCGACCATGCCTTCGCCGTCAAAGTGAACGGCATTGTTGGGGGCAAGGAAGCCACCATTCATGCTGGCACTGTCGATCACTGCATCCACGTAACCCTCATCAGCGACGAAATCACCATAGCGTTGAGCGGCATGACCACTGTATTCGCTATCCACGTCGAAACTGAAACTTGCCTTGCCAGCACTGACCAGCCCGCTGAAACCAAGCAGGTTCCAGGTGCCGGCAGATGAGGTCATGGTGAAACTGCCATTACTGATGGAGCCAGTGCTGAAGTCGACATCAAAGGCAATAAGAGGTGAGGTGGTGATATCCAAAGCACCATCACTGCCGGTGAAGGCGATCACGTTGTCGTAACGTCCAGAGATATTGCTCGGTGGCGTGGCAGCCTGGAATGCCGCCCAGAAAATGGCATGGTCATGCAGGAAGGAAGCACTGCCATCGAAGTCGATTTTCTGAGGCCTGGCGAGAGGTTTATCCCAGCGAGCCCAGGCCAGGTCATAGTTAGTGCCGACATTGAAGTTGGCCAGAGAGACCAGGGTGCCGTTATTGCCAGAGTCCAGTTCCAGGAAATCACGTTGCAGTACGAGGTCGCCGGTGTAAATCCCAGTGCCTTCATTGCTGGAATCATGAGCCAGCAGCAGTGGATGGTCTGCGTCTGGATCCGGGTTGCTGGCACGCATGAAAAGCGTTGACTTATAGCCCATGTCAGCAATCAGTGCCTGATGGGTGTAGCCGCCAAAAGTGCTTGGCGTGATACGGTCTTCCCGTTCCAGCAAAAAGGCGCCGGTAAGAAATCCATTATCCTCCCAGGAAAAATTGAAGCCGCCCGCCAACGCATCGTAAATCTCATTGGTGGTGTCGGCACCAGTGAAAATGCCATTGATGCCACCCTGGTATTCTGTGATCGTAGTGCCGTTCACCTTGAGGCCGCTAGCAGTGCTGGAAAGGTAGCCAAGATTGATGATGCCACCAAAGCTTACTTCATACTTGGTGCCACAGTTGTTTCCCGTGCATACCCCCAGTACGCCATTGCTGATCGTGCCACTTTGAAAGTCGACTGTCATGCTCGCGGTCAGACTTTGCAGAGCGCCACTGGCACTGCTGCCGATGAGGTTTCCGGTATGGGTGTAGGACCATTGGCCGGTGGGAGGGTAGGAAAAATCCTGTTGTGGATTCACGATCGCCCAGTAGACATCATGCGCCGGTTTTTGAGTGCCTGCACCATCCAGGCTGACATGGTAGTTGTCATTCAGTTTCAATACGTCGCCGGCGGCTGCAACCTCCCACCATCCCCAGACCACGTCGTAACCAAGACTGTCATTGAAGTCTTCATAATAGGTATCGGCATTGCGGTTGCGGAAAACATAACGCACATCTTGTGGTGCAAGGAGATCTCCAAGGTTGTACACCGCGGAGGGGTTGTGTTCGATGAAAATTGGTGAGCTGGAGGTTGAGAACTGTGTTGCCATGGCTGGCAGCACGATATGCTCATCCTGGCTTTGTGACGGCAGCACGAAGGCCGTGCGGCTGAGGTTGTTTCGCTCTGATTTTGAATAACGATTCTCGATGTGTCCGCCAAGCAAGGAGATGGCAATGATGGGATCGAGGCTGCCACCCTCAATATCCAGATTGCGGAAGTGAAGGCTGCTCACCAATCCGCCACCGTCCTTGCCATCTACCTCGCCATCCACGAAGGCACCAAGCATGCTGGCCTCTGCCGAGGCCAGGGTCATATCGTTGCGTAGAATGGAGCCTATGCTGAAGGTGGCTTGGTTTTTCTCTACCGTGCCACTGAATGAAATTAACCAGCTGTCTATCACGTCGAAATCGTCGACAAGCATGAAGGACAGTTCTCCATCACTGATGGTGCCGGCTGCAAAATCCACATCGAAACTCATGTCCATGTGGCTGATCGCCGTGCCGTTTTCTGCTCGGCCAGCGAATTCCACCATGTTGTCAATGCGACCCCAGGAATGATTGACAGAGGAGGTGCTGAAATTGGCAATGTAGGCCAGGTTGCTGGGTTCGGAATCATCCGTGGCCAGTAAATCGGATTGATTGCTCTGATAGTTGTTGGTCTGGGCTGTGAATGGACCATGCCATAGCTTCCAGGTAACACCGTAATCCTGTAGCTGCATGTTGACTGCTGTCTCGACACTGGAGTCGTATAGCAAGTCGATGTTCTCGGCGCCACGTATCACATGCCTGGTCTTCATGTCATAGAATAAGGGAACCTGATCATTTGCCGTCTCGTTGCCGAATGGATAAGACATTCCTGATACGCCCAGCATGTTTCTGCCGGAGGCGCTTTCCACCATCAGCCCACTTTCCAGAATGGAGTCGACTTCACTTGTGCTGATCCTGTCGTCGCGCTCAACGAAGAACAAACCATCGGCAATAGTGTCATGACTGCTGGCGTACAAATTGAAGCCTCCGGCGAAGCCGGTTGGGCCAATCGAGTCAGATCCGGAGAACACCCCCTTGATATCTCCAGTGATGGTGGCCGATTCAAAATTGATCTGGTTTTGTCCATGGACAGGATTGGCGCTGAGCAGGCCCTCATTCACTTGTCCGCTGAATACCACCTCCCAGCGTTGGCTGGATGACAGGCAGGAAGTGCCTCCAGCACAAAATTCCAGCACACCGTTGTTGACCAGGCCGCTGAGGAAGTCCACGTTGAAGGCGACGAACACTTCAGAGACTGTTCCGGTACTGGAGCCAGCAAGAGATTGTGTTGGGTTGATGAATGCATGGGTCCCGGTCAAGTTCGCCAATGGTGTGGGGGTCACAGAAGCCCATAGCATCGAAGTGGTCAGGGAGTTGTAGATGCTGTCATCCTGAAGATTACTGTAGCGATGGACAGGGTTGGTGCTTTCACCCCAAATGCCCCAGGACACCGCATGATCAAACTGATCATAGAAACTACGGATTTTTGGCAAGAATTCTGTGTTATAGGAGCCGCTGGCAATATTGCCCGACGAGGCGCGATAGATTGACCCCGATGAATCCACCGTTCGTGGTGTTGCCGTGTCGTTGACCATCACTATTGGAAAGTCCGGGCCTGCGCCAGAGGTGTTGGCTGCTTGAACAAGCTCTTCCTGGTAGAGCCGTCCGAAGATCAAGCCCAAGCGATCCAGGCTCGCCAATTGGGTAGTCGAGAGCACGGCATTGGGGCCGGAAGGTGCCGGGGCTGGTGGCTCGGGCTCTGGTTGTGGAGCGGGAGGTTGCGGTTGCGGCGCAGGTGGTTGTGGCTGTGGTGCTGGAGGTTGCGGTTGCGGCGCAGGTGGTTGTGGCTGTGGTGCTGGAGGTTGCGGCGCGGGTGGTTGTGGCTGTGGTGCTGGAGGTTGCGGCTGCGGCGCGGGTGGTTGTGGCTGTGGTGCTGGAGGTTGCGGCTGCGGCGCAGGTGGTTGTGGCTGCGGTGCCGTTTGTCCCGCTGTCTGAATTTCCTGGGGGCTGCGGACATTGAAGAACGGGTTGATCACGCTATCGGACTGGGCAGTCCCTGCTGGGGGGTTGTTCGGTCCTTGCAGCGCGGCTATCTGTCCTTGCGAACCTTGGTTGCCAGGAGTATTAGGAGGGCCCGGAGGTGTTGGTGTCTGACCAGGAGTAGCCTGATTCACAGCAGCGGGTGGTGGAGGATTGCCACCACCGCCCGCACCACCACCGCCCGCGTCACCACCATCGCCACCATCTTGCTGGTCAGTGTTCAAACCGGGGTTCAGGTTGACCACCCGCAGGGCTTGCGGCTGTTGCAGCATTCCTATGGGAGGCAGCCCGGGGCGTGTCTCACTGTAGTCATAATCTCCCTGAAGGCCGACGTCGAGTGAGCCAAAATTATTGAAGACACGGGTGCCACCATCATAGGTGCCAGTGTAGAGGATGCCGTTGCTGATCACCGCACCATGATTGGTGCCCCTGATGCCGATGCTCGCCAGTGGCGTATTCAACTGGTAGTCATCCTGCGGATCACCGCCAATGGAGCCCGATACTGAGCGAAATCCACCTCTCACCATGGTCATGATTGCGCTGTCCGGGGCGCCACCGGGGCCGTCACCCTCATATCGCTCGAACACGAATTCGGTCTCGGGCTGCAGGGAGAATAGGCCGTTGTCGATCAGGCGAATCTGGGCAGTGCCGGTTGTCCCGGTAATGATGGTGTCCTGAATGAAGACATTGGCTCCCCGCGACAAGCCCCTGGTTTCGCCGCTGATGGAGATGGCCTGCACCTGGCCTGTGGTAGCAATCACCCTGCCGATGGGGTCACCGTCCTGCCCAATGACCACGGGGCTTGCCAGCAGGCCCGAGGACATGATGGCGAGATTGAGCTTGCTGCGGGCGAAGAAATTCATGAACGGCCTGTGTCTTTGTTCTTCAGTCCATATGATGAACGGAATTCTAAGGGAGCCTAGCCCGAAGTGACAGCCTTGATTGGGCGGGGCAGGCGGTCTTGGACTTATGTTGGCACCAAACCACGCTTAAAACTGCGTTTTGGTTCATATTTCTCTTGCGTACAGCAATGGGAAATTTGATACCTGTCACACTATCAGCCTGTCACGATATTGTGTCAGCTCTGCCAGTGTTACAGGGATGTGCGGCAAGTGGCCGTGGGTCAATGCAAGCCCTGGGTATATCAGTAGATTTGTGTTTCATTCCCAGCGCAGCGGGATTTTCTGATGCCGCATGCCCCTCATCAGGCAGGGTAATGGAAAGGTTTGACCCTTAATGCCTCGGACGAGGCGTCCAGATGATGCCCGCCGTCAGTGGCTGTCGGGTCGGTATTCATGATCACCAGGGCTTCATGGTGGCTACCATTGCTCGCGGCATGCACCAACTCTGCCTTGGTTTCACCATTGGCTCCATGCAGAATGAGGTCGCCCTTGTCCTCAGGCATCTCAGGCAGGGTCAGATGATGCAAGCGTTTCTTGGCGCTGCCCCTGAAGTGCATGCGGGCCACGATTTCCTGGCCGGTGTAGCAGCCCTTGCTGAAGCTGACCCCGCCATTCAGGTCAAGATTCAACAACTGAGGGGTGAACAGGCCGCTTTGTTCAGGTGGGATCAAGTGCACCCCGGCTCGCATATTGGCCAGTTCCCAATCCGCCATGTTGCCTTGGGGCAAATCCCCGGACAGGGATGTCAGCAATCCCTCGGCTTGATCCCGAGACAGCCAGAGCTCGTAGCGGGGAGGGCTGTCCAGACTCGCACCTGGCAGCAACAGCAACCAGTGGCCCTGATGGGGAATCGCTTCTCCAGGCTGTGATGGCAGTGCTGGCCAGTGCCGCGACAATGTCTGTTCCACTTCCGGGCCCCATAGCCCCAGTCGCTGAAAATCCTCGGTATAGGGCAGGGCTTCACAGCGGCGATAGAAGACCATGAATTTACGCAGGTTTTCCAACAGCAGTTGACCACTGCCAGCAGGTAGCTCCAGAAACAGCCCCTCAGGGGTTTTGAAGAGCAGGAAGTTGGCAATGATGCGGCCCTTGACGTTGCAACAGGCGCCGAGGGTGGAATGACCCTCCCCCAGTGCCAGGACATCACAGGTAAGCTGACCCTGAAGGAATTTTGCGCTATCCTCGCCGCGGAAACAGACCAGGTCCAGATGATCCAGTGGAATTGAGTACGCGTTCATGACATTACCGCCTGACAAATATGTCCCTGTTTTGTGCCTTGGAAAATAATTCACATGGCCCTGCCTCAGTAAAGTCTTTACGGCAAGGCCCCCAACCGTGATCACCCCGATGCTTCCAGATTCAGAATACAACCGCATTTACTGGCATAGCCGCCGTGGCATGCTGGAACTTGACCTGATCCTGCTGCCCTTTGTTGAGCGGCAACTGCGACAATTGGCCGACGATGACCTTGCCCGCTACAAGGCCTTGCTGGAGCAGGAGGACCAGGATCTATATTCCTGGCTCATTGGCCGCTTTGCGCCGCCGACCCCGGCGCTGAGCCGCATCGTCGGCTTGATTCTGGCCAGCCACGCCGAGGTTGAGAGCTGAGCCACCCCGGCTTGTCCGGGCCAGGAAGTTGGATGGCGTCAGCAGGGTGTCTTCCGCCTCTGGCAAGGTTGCCGGGTAGTCCAGGGTAAAGTGGAGGCCACGGCTCTCCTTGCGGCTGATGGCTGCCTCGATGATCAGTTCCGCCACCAGGGCCAGATTGCGCAATTCCAGCAAGTGGGTGGTGACCCGGTAATTGCTGTAGTATTCATGGATTTCCTTTTTCAGCAATTCCACCCGCCGTCGCGCCCGTTGCAAGCGTTTGTTGGTGCGGACGATGCCGACATAGTCCCACATGAAGCGGCGGATTTCATCCCAGTTGTGGGCTGTCT
>JBJHAY010000031.1:7503-17188 GCA_050485205.1 Gammaproteobacteria bacterium | reverse complement strand
CTGCTTGTACTGGTGGCGGCGATATCTGTGCCACCGGCTGTGTGGCATCGCTGGGTACTTCGGGTTGGCGCAGCACATCGAAGTAAAAATAAGCCCCAGCCAGGCCCGCCAGTATTCCCAATACCAAGCCGCCGCCCAACAGCACTCCGATCTTGGAGTTGCTTTCCAGGCTTGTGTTCATGGCGTTGTTGACACGGTGCACAGCTCTGATTTCCTGTCGCTGGCGCCGGTCAAGGTCTTTCAACACCTCATTGACGAGACTCATCGTTTTACATCACCTTGAGGCCCGGAAACTGATCACGGGCAGCAGCATCATTCGATGCATTGTCATCTGTAATAGGGGTCCAGTTGTCTTCTCAGACGCTCGAAGCCATCCACATGTTCGTCGATCAGTTCCTTCATCACACCATCATCGGCGACGATGGCTCGCAGCAGGATCACCAGCTCCGTCTTCACGGTCTCGCGCTGACGTTGCTCGAAGGCATTGCCAATCACCGGCACATCACGCACACCTGGCAAACCTGCTTCCTGGCCGCGGGCCTTGGTCTGCATCAGACCGGAAATGACGATGACTTCACCATTGCGTGCCCTGGCGATACTGTCGGATTCCCTGGTAGTGCTGTTGGCCAAGGGAAACTCTTGGCCGTTGATGATGCGGATATCTTCCTGAACCTGACTCAAAATCGGATGAATATGCAGAATGATATCGCCACCCTCGCTGATCTGCGGCGTGACATCGAGTGCTATGCCCGAGAAGAACGGTTGCAGATTGGTATTCTGGTTGGTGGTGGCTTGGTCACCGGCACCGAAACTGGTGGTGTTGGCATTGGTAAGATAGTACTGCTCGTCGCCAACCTTGAAGACTGCCTTTTGGTTGTTGAGCGTGGAAATTCTCGGGCTTGAGATCACCTGCACATTGCCCTGGGTCTCCAGCAAACGTATCACGCCATCAAAATCCCTGGAGTTCACGCTCAGCGAAGAGCCAGTGCCGATTGCGCTCAATTGCTCTCCCAGAAAACCCTGATTGAAACCAATTTCGGTATTGCCGGAATTGACCCTGGCGATGGCATTGAGATCGATGCCGGATTGGAAGGCTTCCTTGAGTTCCACCTCCAGTATCTTGGCTTCCAATACCACCTGGCGTTGCAAGGTCAACTGTGAGGCCTCCAGGTAACGCGCCACCTGGTCCAGCTCAGAGGGATAGGCTTTCACCACCACCATGCCGGTATGCGGAGAAACGATCACGGCCCGTTCATCATCACGATTGGACCGGGAACTGGTGGCGGCACCCGCAACATTCCCCAGTCCGGCCAATGCCACATTGTCATTGCTGCGCTGAATCCGTGCCGGACTGATGATGGAATAGATGATATCTTCCAGATCGTTCCAGAAATTGGCTTGGCTCATGGTCATGATCATGGCGCCTCCGGCATTGCCACCCATGCCTCCCATGCCCATCATGCCAAGGCCACCCAATCCGCCCATGCCAAGACCGCCCATGCCAAGACCACCCATGCCAAGACCGCCCATGCCCAGGCCACCCATGCCAAGGCCGCCCAGGCCTCCGAATCCCATGCCACCCAGGCCAAGCCCCCCCATGCCCATGCCCAGGCCACCCATGCCCATGCCGCCCATGCCGCCCATGCCACCAAGTCCGGCGCCGATGCCGGTCGAGGTAATACCCATGTTGGAGGAGCCCATGCGCGTGACATTCAAGTAGTCGACGCGAAAGATCCGGGTTTGCAGGCCACCCGGCATGACTTGAAAAATATTGCCGTTACGATTGATGCCGTAGCCGTAGATTTCACTGATCTGATCAAGTGCTTCCTGCAGGGTGACATTCTTCAGATCCAGAGAAGAAATAGTACCAGTGATGCTGGGGTGCACCACGATACTGTAATCAGTGCCCGCGGTAAGCATGGAGAAGAACTCACGGATATCAATCGCCCTGGGCACGCTGAAATCGAACCGCTCCTCCACTGGCACGAAAGTCTGGTCACTGAGGCTCAGGCCCGGCACCAGGGCGCGCATCACATCCTCGGGAGGCATGCCTTGCCTCGCCACCGAGGCCGCCGCGACATCCTGACTCTGGCGCAGGCTATCCTGGATATCGTCCAGTGCACCACGATCGACAGAACCCGCGTAGCGCGGGGCCGAGCAGGCCGCGACCGCCAACAGGGATGCACCCATCAACAGGCTCATGGTCAGTTGCAGAAGTCTGCCGCTGTCATTGCCATGCTTCATTCCCGGCACCATGGATGGGCGGCGATTGTCAAACCGCGCGGAACCATCCCAACCTTTCGATTTACTCATCATCGTTACTCACTCAGTGTTCTGATGGAGCTTTCATGCAATTTGATATTCAACGCCGCTCCCCCCACATTCAAGGTAACGCCGTCGTTGTCGATCGCGGTCACCACCGCGCCATTGACACTGTCACCCACGGCCACGCGCTGCTCATTGACCACCGCCAGCCTCGAACCTTCCCTGATCAGCACCGAGTTCAAGTTAAATACCGGCAGCAATACCACGCCACCTTCCTCGTTGATGCTGACCTCGCCAGACAACAGCCTCAGATCGAGGGGCCTGGTTGGATCCACCAATACTTCTTCAGCCGCGCCAGCGCCAAGCGTCACCGCAAGCAATGTGCCCAACACTCCCAGGACAGGCCGTGTCACCCGCATCCCACGCTCAAACACCGATGTACTCCCGCTGCGTGCTCAAGGTGAATATTTCCAAGGTGATGGTGCCGCCTGGATGTTCCGTCAGACTGAAACTCAAACCATCCCAAAAAAAACTGGACTCATTTCTTTCCAGACTCTGCAAGTATTTTATCGTCTCCAGGAAGCTGCCTTCGAAGCGCATGCGCAAGCCATGCTTGAATACCTGTACCTGCCCCTGAGCTCGACTGCCAACAACGGCAGGATTGGTGACACCCACCAGAGGCACTGCATCCACCTCGGCTGTCAGCATCACCTCGGGCTGGAGATTTTCAAGACTCAACAGCCTCAGCTGTGTCTCCTGTTGCAGGATGCGAGTCAACAACAAGGACATTTCCCGTGGCAGGATCAGGCGGCCATAAAGTCGATTCAACTCCTCATCGACTTCACGGGTCAGTTGCTGCAATTCCCTGACCCGCTCCCTGGCGAAGGCGTTGGGATCCTGCCCGATTCTGGACTCCAATTCGGCAAAGCGTGCGCGATCCTGGGCAATCTGGCTGCTCAGGCTCACTTCCTGCGCTAACAGCGTTTGCATTTCCAACTGCTGGGGGTCATAAACCAAGTTCAGCCAGACCGCTACCAGAATGGCCGCGGACGCAGCCAACAGCACAATCCGCTCACGGGGCTCGCGGGACTCAATCCATTTTTTCAGCTTGTGCCAGAGGCTCATGTCAATTACCCCCGCTGGCAACATTGAAGCGCAGGACCGGGCTTCCGGCAGTGCCCTCATCAATTCTCAAGCTGCCAAAATTTTTGCCCAGATAAGCTCTGCCATTGCTCAGGTTCTGCAAGTAGAGTGGAACCAGTTCCGGCCTGAATACTTCTCCCCTCAGCATGACCCGCTGGGCACCATTACTGAGGTCCACATTGGTGATTCTGACACCCTCGACATGATATCGGGCCAGGTCCGCCAAATGATCAGAAAATCCACTGACATTGCCATGGGACTGGGCACCGAGAAAATCCAGCAGCAGACGCTTGCCTTGGTAGTTATCCTCCAATTGCCCCATGCTGCTCACCAAGGCTTGATCCTGGGTCTGGGAGGACAGGGTATTGGCCAGAGCCGTGGTATTGGCGCGGGAAGCATTCAGCTCTGCCTGCAAGCCGCCGACCCTTGCCTGCAAACCGGAGAGCTGCCATTGACTTGCCAGGCTGATGATTGCCAATAACGCCACGGTGATGCCCAGGATCGCCAGCATGCGCTCGGCGCCGAGATGATCACGGCGCGGGCGGAATTCCGGCAGGTAGAGATTGATCTGCTGGTTCATGCAGCCACCTCCTGCCGCGCGCCACCACTCACCACTTGCTTGCTCCGGAGCGCGCCACCGATCGCCAGCAGACAGGATTGTTGCACTTCCATCGGCAAGGAACCTTCATCACTGATGACGGGCTCCAGGTCCATGACCTCCACATTGAGCCCCATGCCTTCTCTGAGCTGGGAAGCCAGCAATTCCCCATCACCGGCTCTTGGCGCCACCAGCAGACGCGATATATGCCCTTGCCCCATCTGGCTTTCGTAGTAATCGAGAGAACGTTGTATTTCCAGTACCAGCCTTTCGCGCAATGACTCCCAGTCAGGCCCGCCGACGCTCTCGGCCGCAACCTGGGTGTTGATGTGACGAGTCAGGTAGATGTTACCGCCGCGAGTGATATTGAGTTTGCTGCCGCTTTCGCGCAGATCGAGAAAAGCCAGGCCATTGCTGTCATCCATGTAGAGACTGCTGAGATTTTTCAACACCAGTTCGGGAATGTCGATGGACTCCAGGGCGAGGCCGCCTTGGCCAATCACGTCCACCATCTCCACAATCCGGCCGCGCCTGGCCGCAACCGCGTAGACCATGCCACTGCTGTTGTTGCGATAGGCGTCCGCGGGCACTCGGAAGGTATCCACCACCAACTCTTCCACCGGCCTGTCGATCAAGTCCTTGATCCGCCAACGCACCGCGGACGCCATTTCATGAGGTTCCACGGCAGGCGCTTCCACCAGCAACAGGTTATAGTCCTGGGAAGAAAGCACCAGGTTGCATCGACAATGCTTCAATCCGAATTCTGTTACCACCCGCTCCAGGGCGGAGGCGCGCATGGCCGGGGACTCCACCACCACCCGCTCGCAGGCATTCAACACCGGCTCGCCCTGGCGGAAAAGCACATGAGCAATGGCAAAGCCGTCGGGATGAAGGCTCAACCCCACCATTCCTGGTGCCTGCTTGCCCTTGCCTAGGAAGGAAAACAACTTCTATCTCCACAGTAATGAATCTGGTCGCTATTGTTTTTCTGGTAGTTGTGCATTCTATAATCAGCAAATTGCCGGGAATATAGGAAATCTTCCCGGCTTTTGCGGCCCATCATGTCAATATGGACAGGTCAACGTAGAGTGCTGATAAGTGATCAGATCGGCTTTGTCGCCATTTTATGTAGAGTTTTTAGCACCATGACCACTGATCGCTGCCATGCCCCGCTACACCCGTAAGGCTCCTTGTATCTCGAAACAAAACTAATTTCAAGCAATATCCTTTTATTTTATAAAGTATTTCATGCTAAACATCGCCCTCTACGAACCGGAAATCCCTCCCAATACAGGCAACATTATCCGGCTCTGTGCCAATACCGGCTGCCGCCTGCACTTGATCGAACCCCTGGGCTTCAGCCTGGACGACAGCCGCCTGCAGCGAGCCGGACTTGACTACCATGAATACAGCGAAGTGGTGGTGCACACCAACTGGCAGGCATTCCTGACCCAGATACCCGCCGGGGCCAGGCTGTTTGCCTTGAGCACCAAGGGGACTTTGGGTTATGCCGAAGCTGGCTATCGAGAGGGGGATTTCATCCTGTTTGGCCCCGAAAGCAGGGGGCTTCCAGTGGATATCCGCGAACACGCCCGCATCAATGGGGTATTGAGGCTGCCGATGTTGGCCAACAGCCGCAGCCTGAATCTCTCCAATGCGACGGCGGTGGTGGTATATGAAGCCTGGCGCCAACTCGGCTTCGTCGGCGCCAAACTGTAGGAGCCTGCAGGGCAGGCTCCTACAGGAGGTGTGGTCAGGCCGCGGGGCCGCCGGCACCGAACTGGGATGCCTCGGCGGCATTGGAGGGGCTGGCCGCCTGCGGCTGCTGGCCCTGCTCTCCCATGTTGCGCTTGGCCTGGGCGTAGATCATCTCGAAGTTGATCGGCGCCAGGGTCAGGGGAGGGAAACCACCCTTGATGGCCAGGTTGTCGATGGCTTCGCGGCCATAAGGGAACAACACAGTGGGACAAGTGATGTTCAGCACCTGCTCCAGACGCTCGTCGTCCAGACCCTTGATCTCGAACACACCGGCCTGCTCCACTTCCACCAGGAACAGGGTTTTTTCATCCTGCTTCACATCCACGGTCAGACGCAGCACCACTTCGTAGACGTTTTCCTGCACTTCCAGCTTGCGGCTGCGGGTGTTGAGGTTGAAGCTGATTTGCGGATTGTATTGGCGCAGAAACACTTCGGGGCTGTCCGGGGCTTCGAATGAGGCATCCTTCACATAGACGCGCTGCACACTGAAACGTGGGCCATCCGGCTGCTGGGCATTGTTGGCTGCGGCGTTGGGCTGAGCCGCGCCGGGTTGTTGCTGGTTGTCATTCTCGGCCATGTTCTACCTTACCTTGAGTCGTTGAATTTTCTGATGGATGCGGCACTTGTCCGCGTGTTATTGCCGGTTCCCTCCCTGTAGGAGCGGGCCCTGCCCGCGACCAGGGTCCGGTGAGGGACATGGTCGCCTGCAGGGCAGGCTCCTGCAGAGGATGTCAGGTCACCACGGGCAAGCCCTGGGAATTCCATTCCGTCATCCCGCCCGCCATGCGGCTGGGCTGGGCAAAACCTGCTTCCTTCAATGTCTTGACCGCCTCTCCGGACTGATGACCGAGGTTGCACACCACGATAACCGGCACTTGTTTGTGCTTGTCCAACTGCGAAAGGTTGTCACGAAACTTGGCGAGGGGGATATTGATGGCATCCACGATATGCCCCTTGTCGAAGTCTTTCTTTTCCCTGATGTCGACGATGACACCATCCGAGCGGTTGACCAGCATGGTGGCCTGCTGCGGCGATACCGACTGCCCACCCTGAGCTTTCTGGTAGGTGATCAGAGCCACCAGCAGGAATATCCACAGACTGGAAAGTATCCAATGATTACCGATGAATTCAAAGAATTGCGCCATTCAGAACCTGTATCGCCGACTGCTCCCGCAAAAGAGGCACGGAGTATACACGGCAACACTGACGATCACAAAGCACCTCCCCTGCTCGCGACCTCTGGTTATAGTTGGCTTCAGTGGCTTTTTCCTGTGATGCGAGTCCAGTGGCTATGCCGTGCATCGGGGGGCCCACAGCTTCAGTGCTGTTGCACGTTGAATTGCTCTAGCCACAGACGTCAGCCATGGCCAGAGGTCGCGAGCAGGGCTCGCTCCTGCAGAGCCTATGGGGGATAATGGCAGGCATGTTTCCATCAACCGGCCAACAAGGCAGTTCCTGATCTCATGACCTCTCCCAAAACTCCGACCCTGCTCCTGATCCTCGATGGCTGGGGCCATCGCGACGCCAGTGACTACAACGCCATCCACATGGCCAACACTCCGGTTTGGGACCGCCTGTGGCGGGACATGCCCCATACCCTGGTGCATACCTCTGGCATGAAGGTGGGCCTGCCAGAAGGCCAGATGGGCAACTCCGAGGTGGGGCACATGAACCTGGGCGCGGGACGGGTGGTGTATCAGAGCCTGACCCGCATCAACAAGGATATCGACGATGGCCACTTTTTCAGCAACCCGGTGCTGACCGGCTGCGTCGATCAGGTGGTGAAGAATGGCAAGACCCTGCACATCATCGGGCTGCTCTCCCCCGGTGGCATTCACAGCCACGAGGATCAGATCGAGGCCATGATCGACCTGGCCCGGCAACGGGACTGCAAGAAAATTCAGCTGCATGCGCTGCTGGATGGCCGTGATACACCGCCCCGCAGCGCCGAGCCGTCCCTGGTCCGCTTCGAGCACAAGCTGCGCGCGGCCGGGTGTGGCGGCATCGCCAGCATCGCCGGGCGCTTTTTTGGCATGGACCGGGACAAGCGCTGGGAGCGGGTGCAGAAGTCCTTTGCCGCCATGTGTCTGGGCGAAGCCGAGCATCACCATGAAAGCGCCGTGGATGCCCTGGCCGCCGCCTACGGCCGTGATGAGAACGACGAATTCGTCCAACCCAGTGTCATTCACGCGACGGACGCCGCGCCGGCGCGGATGGTGGATGGCGACGCCGTGGTCTTCATGAACTTCCGCGCCGACCGCGCGCGCCAACTCACTCACGCCTTCGTGGACCAGGACTTCAGTGGCTTCGAGCGCCAGGGCATGCCCAAGCTGGCCGCCTTTGTCACCCTCACCGAGTATGCCGCCGACATCGACGCCCCCTGCGCCTATCCGCCGGAGGATCTGAGCAATGTCTTCGGCGAGTACCTGGCCAAGCTGGGCAAGACCCAGCTGCGCATCGCCGAAACCGAAAAATATGCCCACGTCACCTTCTTCTTCAGTGGTGGCCGCGAGCAGGAGTTTGCGGGCGAGACCCGCATCCTGGTGCCGTCCCCCAAGGTCAAGACCTATGATCTGAAGCCGGAAATGAGCGCCTTCGAGGTCACCGACAAGCTGGTGGAGGCCATCCATGGCGGCGAATACGACGCCATCATCTGCAATTTCGCCAACGGCGACATGGTGGGCCATACCGGGGTGATCCCGGCGGCCATCAAGGCGGTGGAAGCCCTGGATATCTGCCTGGGACGGATCACCGAGGCGGTCATGGCCGTGGGTGGCGACTGTCTGATCACCGCGGATCACGGCAACGTGGAACAAATGGTGGACCCGGAGTCCGGGCAACCCCTCACCTCTCACACCACTGGGCCGGTGCCGCTGGTCTATGTCGGCGGCAAGCATGTCAGTCTGCGCGCCGACGGTGCCCTCTCCGACATCGCCCCGAGCCTGCTGAGCCTGATGGGACTGCCCCAGCCCAAGGAAATGACCGGCCATTCCCTGGTGAAGGTGGAGTAGCATGGGGGCCGGCCACAGATCTGCGCCCACCTCCCTCTTAAGCCCCCCACTGGGGACGATTGCCTGGCTGTTTTCTCCTGAACGTTGGCGCATCCTGGCAACCTCGCCATGGAGCTGGCTGCGTCCCCTGTGGCTTATGCCCGGCCTTCTGCTGGCACTCACTATCAATGCCCAGGCCCAGGAAGCCCCCACCCAGGCCCAGATGGAAGCGCTGGACCGCGCCATCGCCGGCATCCGCGACAGCATGCGTGAACTGGATGGACAGCGTGGCGCCACCCAGCAAGCCCTGACCCGCGGTGAGCGCGAAATCGCGGCCTTGGAAGCCAGCATCCGTGGCAGCCGCGAGGCCATCAGCCAGCAACAGGCACAACTGCAAGCCCTGCAACAGCAGTCACAGACACTGCAGGCCTCCCGCGTAGCGCAGCAAGAGGCCCTGGCCACCTATGCCCGCGCCAGCCACGCCAGCGGACGCCAGGAATATCTCAAGTTATTGCTTAACCAGGAAGATCCCGCCCAGCAAGCCCGGATGCAGCGTTACTACGAGTATTTCAGCCGTGCCCGCAGCGAGCGGATCCAGGCCTATGACCGCACGCTTGCCGACATCGCCAGGGTGGAAGCCGACATCGAGGCCTCCAGCCAATCCCTGGCGGACAGCCAGGCCGAACTGGACCAGCAACTGGCGGGCTTGCGTCAACAACGCCTGCAACGCCTGCAACTGCTGGATGAACTGGACGGGAATCCGGGCAGCCGGCTGCATGCCCCGGGGGTTTCTCCGGATGACAGCAGCGGTGGCGAAGTCGACGTGATCCTGTCACGGAGTCCGGATGGTGGCGTCGCGTTCGAAATCATGCCCGCCTCGCCGCAGCGCACACCGCGGTTGGTCACCCGGTTTGCGCACGCGATCGAGGAC
>JBJHAY010000031.1:0-7493 GCA_050485205.1 Gammaproteobacteria bacterium | reverse complement strand
ACTGCTGGATGAACTGGACGTGGAGCTGGCGGAAAGCAATGCCGCGCTCGGCACCCTGGAGCAGGAGCGGGCCGCCATGGAACGCCTCATCGAAGAGCTGGCCCGCTCCCTGGCCGACCTGGACCTGGATACCCAGCAACAACCCTTCCCCGATCTACGCGGCCGCCTGCCCTGGCCAGTGGACAGCACGCGGATTCTGATGCGTTTCGGGCAACGGCACCAGTTGGGCGACTTGAACTCCCAGGGCATCGTCATCGCGGTGCCTGAAGGCGCGCCAGTCCGCGCCGTGCACCACGGCCGGGTGGTGTTCGCGGACTGGCTGGCCAGCGCCGGCCTGCTCTTGATAATTGACCACGGGGGTGGTTATATGAGCCTCTACGCCCAGAACCAGAACCTGTTCAAAAGCGTAGGAGAGTGGGTGAATGCCGGGGAAGGCATTGCCAGTGCCGGCGATACCGGCGGCCAGCGCGAGCCGGGGCTCTACTTTGAAATCCGCCGCGACGGCCGCGCCCAGGACCCCATTCCCTGGCTCAGCCCACTGTAGGCGCGAGCCCTGCTCCTACAAAACGGGGTCTGCAACAAGATTGGTCATCGCGCTGTCTTATGTGTGAACGGCAGTCATTCATCGGGAAACTTTTATGACATCATCAGTTTTGCGCCACCCCTTCAAGCTGCTCAACGGCCTGGCCCTGGGCGGACTCCTGTTGCTGAACCCCGCCATGGCCCAGAACCGTCCCGCCAATGCGGACGGCGTGCTGCCTCTGGAGGAAGTGCGCATCTTCACCGAAGTGTTGAACCGCATTCGCAGCGCCTATGTGGAGCCCATCGACGACAAGACCCTGCTGGAAAACGCCGTCAAGGGCATGCTGGCGGGCATCGATCCTCACTCCACCTACCTGGATGAGAAAGATTTCGATCAATTACAGGAAAGCACCAGCGGCGAGTTCGGCGGTCTCGGCATTGAGGTCAGCACCGAGGACGGCTACATCAAGGTCATCGCCCCGATGGATGACTCTCCCGCCGCCAGGGCCGGTATCCAGGCCGGCGACCTCATCATCAAACTCGGCGACACCCCCGCCCGCGACGTCAACCTCAACGACACCGTTGGCATCATGCGCGGCGAGCCCGGCACGCCTATCCGCCTCACCATCATGCGCGAGGGCGTGGCCCAACCCTTCGAAGTCACCGTGATACGGGAAATCATCACCGTGCGCAGCGTCCGCCACCGCGACCTGGAGCCTGGCTATGGCTACATCCGTATCGCCCAGTTCGCCTCCAATACCGCCCGCGAAGTCAAGAGCGCCATCGAAAAGCTGCATGACGAGCACAAGCCCCTGAAGGGCCTGGTGCTGGATCTGCGCAACAACCCCGGTGGCGTGCTGCAATCTTCAGTGGGCGTGGTGGATGCCTTCATGTCCGAGGGGCTGATCGTCTACACCGATGGCCGCGTCGACAACGCCAAAATGCGCTTTGAGGCCACGCCTGGCGACGCCAGCCAGGGCGTGCCCCTGGTGGTGTTGATCAACGGCGGCTCCGCTTCCGCCTCGGAAATCGTCGCCGGCGCCCTGCAGGACCACGGCCGCGCCGTGATCATGGGAACCCCCAGCTTCGGCAAGGGTTCGGTGCAGACCGTGCTGCCGCTCACCAATGACCGCGCCATCAAGCTCACCACCGCGCTCTACTACACCCCCAACGGCCGCTCCATCCAGGCCGAGGGCATCGAACCCGACATCATCGTCGATCGCGGTCAGGTCACGCGCCTGCCCGACAGCGCCGCCGGGTATCGGGAAGCTGATCTTGCCAACCACCTGGAAACCGGCAACCGCGAGCAGCCCGCCGCGCCACCAGTCGGCAGCACGCCAGTGCCTCCTGGCCAGTCAACCGCTGAAGTGCTGGTGAGTGATTACCAACTGAATGAGGCGCTGAACCTGCTGAAAGGCCTGAACATCCTCAAGCCACGCCAGGCCAGTTCCATCGCCGTGCGTATTGACGAGCCCCTGTAGCAGCGAGCCCGGCAGCAGCAAGCCTATGTAGTCGCGAGCCCTGCTCGCGACTGGCAGCGTCAATCCTGGCCAATATCCTCATGCCAGACCTCTGGATTGGGACTTGAAGCGTTGCTTGATAGTCAGTTGTCATCGATTTACCGTAAACCCCCCTCGCTTTCGGCCGATTCAATCAGGAAATGAATACCACTGGAGCCAACCATTTTATGACCTGCGAGGGAGCATTGACTCACCATCCATGCCGCATGGCGGGTTGAACGTCCCGTGCCATCCAACCAATACACGGGCGAGTGAATCTACAAAATATGTTGCACCCTTAGGGATTCGAACTAGGCTTCCGCCATATGCGACAAATAATTCAGTGCTGGCCCGCACTTCTGCTGCTTCATTCCAGCGATTGCTGCTAGGGCGGACATCTGGATCAACCGGAGGCGCCCAAGTTCACTCATGTTCGAACCCCTGTATTTGGGTCGCTAACGTCTATATTCACGCAACAGCTCTGCGTCCTAGCATTGTTACCGGCTTATCAGTCAAGTCGTGCCGCCTCTGCTGCTATATGCCCTGCAAACGTTGTTACAAATGACTTGAGACTTGTCATAGGCGAAAGTTGAGAATACTCACCAGAGTCCACAGCGCTCCGTTCTGCCGCGATCACTGTGGCTGATGTATATAGCTGTTCTTGAACAAGTCGCTGACATAGCAAATCATACCGTTTGAGATACGAAGCACCTTTGAATTCTTTGAAAACCGAAAAATGTGGAGAGGAATCACGTACAGGGCTCCGTGATTTCGGGGCATCTTCGACCATTATTAACCAACCCACGAATGGTCGGGGCTTTTTCCCGAAGGCGCCTTCACGATAAGCTGTCCATAGATCATGCGCCGTTCCAATTGCCTCCTCGGTTCGGTTGTTGAAATTGTTTCCAAATGACGGGCCAACTTGACTTTTGAGCTCAATGGCAGCAATCAATTCTCCCTTGTACATCACCAATAAATCCCACAGCTTCGTAGGGCGGAAGTAACCAGGCAAGGCTAGCGTTGCCCGGTTATGGTGTATCTCGGCTTGAGCCAAGCCATTAGCTTTGATGATGTCGAGTACCAATGACAAGAAACCGTCCATATTCTTGCCTGCTGTCACACCTGCGCGTTCCCCATGATCGGACTTGCCCGACCCAATCTGTTTCTGTCTTGCTGCTTCGCGGTTTCCCCAAAACGCCTTAACGGCTTCGCGGGCCTTCTGTTCGTAATTCACGAGATCAAGTGCCATTTATTCTCCGTTGCCTCCAAGAGCTGATCGCTCTTCTTGAGTCAAGCCGTATAGCTCGAACACTGCTCGATTACATGCTTGCACATTTCGCCTAATTGCAGCCTCGGCAAGCTCGAAGCGCAGTCTCTCAGGCACATCCGCCCACCGCGGAACTCGAATACGACGCAGATACTGCGCTTGAAATCGCAGGAAACCGCCTCTCATTTTTGTTGAATAAGTCGCCACAAAAAGGCGAGTGACGGCAGACAGGAGCACAGCCTGCAGGGCCCTCAAATCCCAGTCATCCGACGTGACGTAGTAGAGGTTGTGGTGGGGATACAGCTCGCCCCCCTCGAAGACGACATGAGCCTCACCCTTAATGTCCGGGATCAGCAGCTTCGGCTTAGTAGCCAATGACGGTGTGATGCGGTCAATCGTGCGATACCAGTTTGCAGGTGTCTTCTTTGCACAGTGCCGCCCAGCTATAACTTCTCGCCGATTCTCTAGATAGCCTCGCAAGCGCGGATAATTATCAAGATCGACTAGGCCACCCGACTCCGCAAAGGGATTAATGACACCCTGACCCTGCCATCTGACTTCACCAGACATAATATCCTTAGTTGTCACAAGCGGTAGCTTTCGATCTGGCTCTACGTCAAGGGATTCGAAATCACTGATGAATGCCTTATCAGCACCGGTTGCGACACCAATACCAACCTTGCATCCCACCTCTTCCAGCGCAGGAAAACTGTTCTCCAGGCGACGAATGAGCGCCATTTGGTCAGGTGAGTCCAGTAACCACGGCTCCACGCCATTAGTGACACGGGCGAGTTGGCGTACAGGGCCGTCTTTCTTTGGTAGCGCTGGAGAGTGAAGCAAGTCCGCTAAAATGACCAGCGTCGCCCGATCAATGTTTGGGCGATGAGCGATACGTGTGGACCCTGGGGTTTCGCGGATGATGATGGTGATTGCCGGGTATGCAATTACATCTGAATGGAAAGCAGGCGTGTCTACCATATCAACATAGATTTTTAGATGAAAACTTTCGGACACGAGGCTACGCAGTGGCCCCCCATAACGATTTTTCATCCAGCGGTCCGCGCAGATAAACCCTAAAGCCCCTCCTGCTGATAAAACCTTCAATGATCGCTCAATGAAGGGAACGTAGATATCAGCCCGGTCATACATCGTCTCGAAGCGAATACGATACTCGGTCAGTAATGGGGCAGGTATCAACTCCTGACGGACATAAGGCGGGTTGCCAACTACGAAATCGAACTCACCATCCAGTGGTGCCAAGAGAAAGTCACCCTGCAAAAGCCAGCGGTCGGCCAAATCCCTCGCAGTAGTTGCTTGCATGCCCTCGCACGTGAGGAGCTCTACAACGGCAGAGTAGGTTTTGCGGAAAGTATCGTGATGAAGCTCAACCGCCCGAATCGCATTACTTAGATCTTCGAATGCACTGGCCTTCGGCCTCGATATTCGCCATGCACTCAGCAGACGCTCGACAATTGGCAGAAGGAAATCTCCAGCTCCGAAGGAAGGCTCCAAAACTCGCTTTTTATACAGAGGTTGGTCTGCTGTATAGCCAGCCAAATCAAGTATAAAGTCTACAACCTCACGACGTGTGAACACCGCACCTCGGGAGTCCACCTCGGAGTTCAATGCAAGTTGCTCAATCGCAGCCTGCACTTCCTGAGATGTGTAAGCTGGACTGGTCAAACCTAATATCATTTGCGCTGTCCGCAAGATATAACCTCTTTGACCGAATGCCTGAGTGCCTTATCTTTTGCCATTTTGCCCGCGTGACACTACTCTTTGATCCGCTTGGAACGCTTTGTAAGGGCCTTCTCATGAGGTTCAACTTAACTATCAAGAGGCCTGCGTATCATGCGTTGATACTGAGTATTATGCCTCGATGTCTCAGACTTGAAAAAGTCCACACTCCGCTTGCTGAGAGCCAAAGTAACCTTTAACTCCCTCTTCTCGAAATGCCAGCTCTTCTGGTGTTGGCAAAAAATCAGGAACAATCTTGATCTTGCCAATTGGCTCATCCGTGTACTTTATTTTCGCGCTCATATATAGCCATGCCCTTGCGCCAGTAACCGGCGCCGAAGATACGAAAAGAAACTCCGTGCTTGGCCTGGTTGGCTCGATCCTTAGTTGCATCCCATTCAAAGTGACTTCGTGTCATGGAAGGCAGTTTACTCCTTAGCCATTAAATATCCATATCGCTTTATGGAGCACCCATTCCAGCTTAAAGCCGGACGGTGATGCCCTTGGCGGCCATGTAGGCCTTGGCTTCGGGGATGGTGTACTCGGCGAAGTGAAAGATGCTGGCGGCGAGCACCGCATCGGCATGGCCCTGGAGGATGCCATCCACCAGGTGTTGCAGATTGCCCACTCCGCCGGAGGCGATCACGGGCACATTCACTGCCGCGCTGATGGCCCGGTTCAGGGCCAGGTCGAAGCCGTTCTTGGTGCCGTCGCGGTCCATGCTGGTGAGCAGTATTTCACCCGCGCCGTAGGATTCCATGCGCCGCGCCCATTCGATGGCATCAAGGCCGGTGGGCTTGCGGCCGCCGTGGGTGAAGATCTCCCAGCGTGGCGCCTCTCCCTCTGCCGACACCTGCTTGGCGTCGATGGCCACCACGATGCATTGGGAACCGAAGCGCTCCGAGGCTTCGCGCACGAATTCGGGGTTGATCACCGCGCTGGTATTGATGCCCACCTTGTCGGCACCGGCGTTGAGCATGTCGCGGATGTCCTGCAACTTGCGGATGCCGCCGCCGACGGTGAGCGGAATGAACACTTGGCTGGCGATGGCTTCCACGGTGTGGATGGTGGTCTGGCGCCCCTCGCTGCTGGCGGTGATGTCGAGGAAGGTGATCTCGTCGGCGCCCTGATCACAATAACGCTTGGAGATTTCCACCGGGTCGCCGGCATCGCGGATGTCGACGAAACGCACGCCCTTGACCACGCGGCCATTATCGCAGTCCAGGCAGGGAATCAGACGCTTGGCAAGACTCATCTCAATCGGCTCCATCCCAGGTGGTGAAATTCTTCAACAGTTGCAGGCCGTGGCGCTGGCTCTTTTCCGGGTGGAACTGCACGGCAAATACGTTGCGGTGCGCCATGGCGCAGGTGAAGGCTTGCGGATAAAAGCTTTGCCCCACGACTTCCGTGGGGGAAGCGGGCTCCACGAAGTAGCTGTGGACAAAGTAAAACCGGCTGTCATCGGGGATGTCACGCCACATGGCGTGGGGACGGGTTTGGCGCACATTGTTCCAGCCCATGTGGGGCACCTTGAGGGCGTCGCCATGTTCATCCTTCAGGCCTGGGGCAAAGCGGCGCACCCGGCCCTGGAACAGACCGATGCAGTCCACCCCGTTATTTTCCTCGCTGGACTCCATCAGCGCCTGCATGCCGACACAGATGGCCAGCACCGGGCGGTCTTCCACCAGGCGGCGCAGGATGTCATCGATGCCCAGGCGGCGGATTTCCGCCATGCAATCGCGGATCGCGCCGACTCCCGGGAACACAATGCGGCCGGCCTCGCGGATCAGTTTTTCATCGGCGGTGACATCCAGCTTGACGCCGGGCGCCACGTGCTCGATGGCCTTGGCCACCGAGTGGAGGTTACCCATGCCGTAGTCGATGACGGCGATACGTTGACTGCTGCTGTTCATAAGCTCCTACAGAGAGCCCTTGGTGGAAGGCACCACGCCTGCCATGCGGGGATCCACTTCCATGGCCATGCGCAGGGCGCGGCCAAAGGCCTTGAACACGGTCTCGATCTGGTGGTGGGCGTTGGCGCCGCGCAGATTGTCGATGTGCAGGGTGACCTTGGCGTGATTCACGAAGCCCTGGAAGAATTCATAAAACAGATCCACGTCGAAACCGCCCACGGCACCACGTACGAAGGGCACGTGATACTCCAGGCCGGGACGGCCGGAAAAATCGATCACCACCCGTGACAAAGCTTCGTCCAGGGGCACATAGGCGTGGCCGTAGCGGCGAATGCCGGTGCGATCCAGGGCCTTGTCGAAGGCCATGCCCAGGGTGATGCCCAGATCTTCCACGGTGTGGTGGGCATCGATGTGGAGGTCACCCTTGGCGACGATGTCCATGTCCACCAGTCCATGGCGGGCCACTTGCTCCAGCATGTGCTCCAGAAACGGCAGGCCGGTGTCCACCTGAAAACGGCCACTGCCGTCCAGGTTCACTGATACCTTGATCTGGGT
>JBJHAY010000030.1:0-17245 GCA_050485205.1 Gammaproteobacteria bacterium | reverse complement strand
GCGTTGATGTCATTGTGGTGGACACAGCGGGCAAAGTCATCCACATTCATGCCCGAGAGTATTCCCAGCGCCATCTTCGGGCCCACTCCATTGATGCGCACCAACATACGGAACATGGCGCGCTCCTGGCGGCTGAAGAAGCCATAGAGCACCTGCGCATCCTCGCGCACAACAAAGTGGGTATGGAGAGTGACTTCACGGCCGGTTTCCGGCAATTGAAACAGGGTGCTCATGGGCACCAATACCTCGTAGCCCACGCCATGCACGTCCACCACGATTTCCTGGGGAGCCTTTTCGATCAACACGCCCTTGATTCTGCCAATCATGTCTCCACCCCTTAGATTCAGTACTGGCCTGGTTTGACCATGCCATGCTTCCTGGCTTGTCCCAGTTGAGTATGCGCATGGCATATCGCCACGGCAAGGGCATCGGCGGCATCTTCCTGGGGCAAGGCGGAAAGGCTCAGCAGGGCCGCCACCATGTGCTGTATCTGCGCCTTGTCGGCCCGACCGGTACCCACCAGGGCTTGCTTGACCCTGCGCGTGGAATATTCCGCAATTGCCAGGCCATGGCTGCCACAGGCAACAATGGCTGCCCCCCTGGCCTGACCCAGCTTAAGGGCCGAGGATGCATTCTTGCCCATGAACACCTCTTCCAAGGCTGCCTGACTGGGTTCATAGCGTTGAATAATGGCGCAGAGATCGTCGTAAATGGTTTGTAAACGATCCACGAAGGGAAGATTGGCCATGCGAATACAGCCACTGGCAACAAAACCGAGACGCTGGCCACGAAGCTCTATGATGCCATAGCCACAGACTCTCGATCCTGGATCGATTCCCAGTATTACCGCCATGTATCCGATCCCCAAAGCCAGGGTGCCGGGGGTGTCATTGCAAACACCACTCCAAAAACCAGAACAATTGTTCCGAATTGCGAATCCGCCGACTCATGCATGGTGAATTGCCGGGCTCGCCCGGAATTTGCTCCACCTCATGAGCAAGCCACACCCGGCTTGCTCATGCGGAAAACATCACTCCGCCTTGCTGACTTCCCGCAGACGGATGTTCAGCTCACGCAATTGCGCCGGGGGCACCGCGCCAGGCGCATCGGTAAGTGGGCAACCCGCAGACTGGGTTTTGGGGAAGGCAATGACTTCCCGGATGGATGAGGAGCCTGTCATCATCATCACCAGACGGTCGAGGCCAAAGGCAATGCCGCCGTGGGGAGGGCAGCCATATTTCAGCGCATTGAGCAGGAAGCCAAACTTTTCCTGGGCTTCTTCCTCGCCGATGCCAAGCACACGGAATACGGCACGCTGCATGTCCGGCTGGTTGATACGAATGGAGCCTCCGCCCAACTCGGTGCCATTCAGCACCATGTCATAGGCACGCGACAAAGCCGCCAGTGGTTTCGCTTCCAACTCCTCGGGGGAACAGGAAGGGGCGGTAAAGGGATGATGCACGGAAGTGACACCACCATCCTTGTCCTTCTCGAACATGGGGAAGTCCACCACCCACAGTGGAGCCCATTCGCCTTGCAGCAGGCCCAAATCCTCTCCGACCTTCAGACGCAAGGCGCCCAGGGCATCTGTGACGACCCTGACCTTGTCGGCACCGAAGAAAATGATGTCGCCAGTATTGGCTTCCACTCGCGCCAATACCGCCTTGACCACATCCTCGGGAATGAACTTGATGATCGGGGATTGCAAGCCATCGATGCCGGCATCAATGTCATTGACCTTGATCCAGGCCAGGCCCTTGGCGCCGTGGGTGGCGACAAAGGCGGTGTAGTCATCGATCTGCTTGCGGCTGAGTTGAGCGCCGCCAGGTGCCTTCATCGCCGTTACCCGGCTTTCTGGATCATTGGCCGGGCCATGGAATACCTTGAATTCCACACCCTTCATCAGATCAGCGATGTCAGTGAGCCTGATGGGGTTGCGCAGATCGGGTCGATCACTGCCGTAATCGCGCACCGCATCGGCATAGGCCATGCGGGGGAAAGTCGGCAATTCCACATCCAAGTGCTGCTTGAACAATCCACGCACCATCTCTTCCATCACTGCCATGATCTGGTTTTCATCCATGAAGGAGGTTTCGATGTCGATCTGGGTGAACTCTGGTTGGCGATCCGCCCGCAAATCCTCGTCACGGAAGCAACGGGCAATCTGGTAGTAACGGTCCATGCCCGCCACCATCAGCAATTGCTTGAACAGCTGTGGCGACTGCGGCAGCGCGAAGAACTTACCCGGATGGGTGCGACTGGGAACCAGGTAATCCCTGGCCCCCTCTGGGGTGGCGCGGGTCAGAATCGGGGTTTCGATGTCGAGGAAGCCATGGCTATCGAGAAAATTGCGCACCGAACTGGTGATTCTGGAGCGCATGATCATTTTTTTCTGCATCTCGGGACGCCGCAAATCCACGAAGCGATGCTTCAGTCGCACCTCTTCGCCGACGCCGGCATGCTCGTCGAGCATGAAGGGCGGAGTTTCCGCAGCATTGAGAATTTCCAGACTTTTCCCCAATACTTCAATCATGCCAGTGGGCATATCTGGATTTTCCGTGCCTTGAGGACGGAGGCGCACAAGGCCCCGCACCCGCAGTACATATTCGCTGCGCACCTGTTCGGCACGAGCGAAGTGTTCGCCGGTATCGGGATCGAACACCACCTGGGCAATCCCGGCACGATCGCGCATGTCGAGGAAGATCACGCCGCCATGATCACGTCTGCGGTGAACCCAGCCACATAATGTGACTTCAGTGCCCACCAATGTCTCATTCAAATCGCCGCAATAATGACTGCGCATAGTTCATTCCCAACTGGTTCGTTGTTGCTTCAGGCAGCCGTGTCAGTGCTGGAAGAAGCACTGGTCTCCGTGCTTTTGGTCTTTGCAGTGGTCTTGGCAGCGTCCCCTGCCTCCTGACCGCTGCCCGTGTCCTTGGCAGCATCGGCGGTGCCGTGTTTCTTGTTGCCGGTCTTGAAGTCGGTTTCGTACCAGCCGCCACCCTTGAGGCGAAAGCTGGGCGCTGACACAAGCTTCACCAATGCAGACTTGCCACAAGTGGGACAATCCCGCAGGGGCGGATCACTGAACTTCTGGATCTGCTCCAACTCTACCCCGCAAGCCTCGCAACGGTATTCATAAATAGGCATAGACAACCTCGTCAATTTCTTGATTATCCAAAGGAACCCCGACACTGGCCGGGATGGTTCAGCCAGCCATGGGCAGTAAGCACCTGGTGCCCGCAACAGGAGCAGAAAGGCCTGCCCGATCAAAGGCGCGCATTGTACCGCATTGCCCCCTGCCTGACATCACCGGCAACCAAATTCTTTCACCCCCCCGATACCTGGGCTCTGGGCAGGGAGGTGGCCTTCGTGACCCTTGCCGATATAAGGTTGTCATCACTACTTTTCAAAGGGGACTTGAGCAGGCCATGAAAACCCATGCTTGTGGATTGGCCCGCATTTTTACGGGGAAAAGATTCATCAAAGCCCTTGCCGCCAACTATTGATTCCTATATAAATACGCCAACACGCAGTACCACCAGGCACCTCAGGCAAGGGCGGGCAGGCAGATATCGGGATATGCCGCTGTGTTTTGCGCAACATTCGCGTGGCGCACCATTTGTGTCGCGCCTTGTGTTGCATCTTCTGACAAACATCAACACCTCAACCAAAGAGATTCAAGTATGGCTGTGAAAAAACCCACCAAGGCCCCCGCCAAAAAAACCAGTTCCGCAATCCAGGAAAAATACACCAAGACCGCAATACTCAATACCATTTCAGAAAACACCGGACTCAGCAAAAAGCAGGTTTCACAGGTCCTCGATGAACTTGGCGATCTGATTGAGCGCCACATCAAGAAGCGTGCCGTCGGTGAGTTCACCCTGCCCGGCCTGCTGAAGATCAAGGCGGTCACCAGACCAGCAAGGCCTGCGCGCAAGAATGTTCCAAATCCCTTCAAGCCTGGCGAATTCATGGATATTCCCAAGAAGCCCGCCACCACCAGGGTCAAAATCATGCCATTGAAGAAACTCAAAGAGTTCGCTGGCTGAAATCCATCGTTGATGACATGGCCGGCTTAGCTCTGGCCATGCGCATGACCTGAAAAAGCAGCCCATGGGCTGCTTTTTCTATTGTTCTACTGATGTCGAGCACAATACACCATGAAGACTTCGCGTTACTTGATCAGCACCACCAAGGAGACCCCAGCCGATGCAGTGGTCATCAGCCATCAACTGATGCTAAGGGCCGGCATGGTGCGCAAGCTTGCCGCCGGCCTCTACACCTGGATGCCGCTGGGTATCAGGGTACTGCAGAAAGTCGGTCAAATCATTCGCGAGGAAATGGACCGTGCCGGCGCCATCGAGGTCTCCATGCCAGTGGTGCAACCAGCGGAACTGTGGCACGAGTCGGGCCGCTGGGATGTGATGGGAGAGGAACTGCAACGCTTCAAGGACCGCCACAAGCGCGACTTCTGCCTTGGTCCCACCCACGAGGAAGTGATCACCGATCTGGTGCGCAACGAAGTCTCCAGCTACAAGCAACTGCCCCTGAATATTTACCAGATCCAAACCAAGTTCCGCGATGAACGACGCCCCCGCTTCGGCGTGATGCGCGCCAGGGAGTTCATCATGAAGGATGCCTATTCCTTCCATGCCAGCAAGGACTGCCTGGAAAACACTTATGCCCTGATGCACGATACCTATTCCAGAATTTTTTCCAGACTGGGTTTTGACTTTCGCGCGGTCCAGGCCGATTCCGGCAATATCGGCGGCAGCAATTCTCACGAATTCCACGTGCTGGCGGATTCCGGTGAAGATGAAATCGTCTTCAGCACCGAAAGCCACTACGCCGCCAACATGGAACTGGCGCAAGCGCTGGCACCACGGGAACCACGTCCAGCCCCCACCCAGACAATCACCCTGGTGCCCACTCCTGGGGTCCGCAGTATCGAGGAAGTAAGCCAGAGCCTTGGACTGCCCCCAAGCCAAACACTGAAGACCTTGCTGGTGCATGGCGCCGCGGACCCCGCGCAGCCATCTGCCACCCCCCCACTGGTGGCCTTGCTGCTGCGCGGCGATCATCAACTCAATGAAGTCAAGGCCGCCAAGCTGGAAGGCGTCGCCTCACCCCTGCGCTTCGCCAGCGATGAGGAAATTCTCGCCGCCACCACTTGCACACCTGGCTCAATCGGCCCAGTGGGACTCAAGCTGCCCATGATCGTTGACCGTGAGGCCGCGGTGCTTGCCGACTTCGTCTGCGGCGCCAACCAAGCCGACCATCACTACACCGGCGTCAACTGGGAACGTGACTGTGCGCTCCCCACGGTGGCAGACCTGCGCAAAGTGGAAGAAGGCGACCTCAGCCCCGACGGCAAAGGCACCCTGTCCATCAAACGCGGCATCGAGGTGGGCCACATCTTCCAGTTGGGCACCAAGTACAGCTCCGCCATGAATGCCGCCGTGCTAAATGAAAGTGGCAAGTCAGTGGTGCTGGAAATGGGATGTTACGGCATTGGCGTGAGCCGCATCGTGGCCGCCTGCATCGAACAAAGTCATGACGACAATGGCATCATCTGGCCTGACAACATCGCCCCGTTCCAGATTGCCCTGATTCCCCTCAATGCCCATAAATCAGAGGCCGTGGCCAGCACCTGTGAGCAACTCTATGAAGACTTGCGCGCGCAAGGGTTTGAAGTATTGCTGGATGATCGTGACCGCAAGACCAGCCCCGGTGTGAAATTTGCCGACATGGACCTGATCGGCATCCCCCACCGTCTGGTGGTGTCGGACCGGGGACTGGAACAAGGCATGGTGGAATACAAGAAGCGCGGCGAAGCGCAGAGCCAGGATCTGCCGCTGGCCGAGATCCTCGCCTTTCTGCGGAATGCCATCAAGCGCTGATTCTCCAGCCCGCGCGCCGGGAGCCCACATGGCCCCGGCCACATCCGCTCAGCACATTTGATCAGTCGCCGGCAAGGGATGGTCACGGAAGAACTGATCAATGCACAGCGCGAAAGTGCTTTGCTGTTTTTGCTCCAACTCGTGGAACCAGGATTGCAAACGTGCTGGCGCCGGTAAGTGACGGCCAATGATTTCCGGCATCGGACGTTGAAAATCTTCCTGCTCCGGACCATTCCAGGGCAACCAGTGAAACAACTGCCACAAGGGCAAATTGTGCAGGTCGCGGGACAGTACATAATCTTCCTGGTCGCAGGCCCGGATCAGGTCATGCTTCATCAACAGAGTCATGCATTCCTCGATCCGCACTGTCTTGAACGGCCAGCGCTCATCGATCAACTCGCGCACCTTCAGGCTTTCACCGCGCTGGTATTTCTCCCAGAACTTGTGCAACAGCGCCAGAATCAGCAAATGCGGATGCACATAGACGCCGATCCGTTCACTGGAAAACAAGGGAATAGAACGCACCATATTGGCGCCAAACAAAATCACCACCCAGCACAGGTAGATCCACAGCAGGAAGATGGGGATTGCCGCGAAAGTGCCATAGACCAGTTCATAACTACCACGGGAAATGAACAGGGTGAACACCTGCTTCACCAGCACAAAGGCAAGTGATACAGCGAGACCACCTACCACGCCATGGCGAATTCGAACTCCACAGTTCGGCACCGCCACATACAACAAGGTAAAGGCACTGGCGGTGAGGATGCTGGGAAAAATCCCGAGAAATACCGTGCTGACGCCGACAAAGTCGGAAACCTCGACAAAGGCATCGAACAAGGTCAGGGAGGCAATGTAGGAACTGATGGCGATGCCCAGGCCCAGCAACAAAGGCCCCAGGCTCAGCACACTCCAATACAACAGGAAGCTGGCAAGCCCCTTGCGCAACTCCCCCACCCCCCAGATGTGATTGAAACTGCGTTCGATATTCACCAGCATCAGATAGGAGGTCACCATCAACATGACAGCGCCGACCCAGGTCAGATTGCGCGCCTGGGAGGAAAAACTTTCCAGATAGTCCTGGATTTCCAATGTGGTATTGGGTAACAGGCGCTCGAACAGCATGTCCTCCACCTGACTGCCAAAAACCTGGAATGAGGGAAACACCGACAGCACCGACACGATCAGGGTCAGCAGCGGCACCACGGCAAACAGACTGGTGTAAGTCAATGACTTGGCATTTTCCAAGCCCTGATTACGCATGAAATTGTAGTAGACGTATTGCAGAAACTGCCAAACGTAACGTGGTTGCAACCAGTATGACAAATGCCAATCTCCCAGCCGTGGAACAATTCGCTGGCCAGTGTACCAGACTTGTGAAAAAACCCTTGAAAAACTACCATTGCGGAAATTCATTGATACTCGGTTCTCATGTCCTCCTTCATCATCTTTCACAATCCACGCTGCTCCAAGTCCAGACAAACACTGGCCTTGCTTCAGGAACACCAGATTGATCCACAGATCGTTCTGTATCTGGAAACACCTCCCACCAAATCCATGTTGCGACAAGTACTGAAAAAGTTGGGCATCAGCCCCCGGCAATTATTGCGGGTCGGCGAACAGGCTTACAAAGATCTTGGCCTGAGCGATGCATCCCTCGGGAATGAGGCTATACTGGATGCCATGATCAAGGAGCCCCGGCTGATAGAACGTCCCATAGTCATCCATGGCGACAGGGCAGTGCTGGGTCGGCCACCGGAAAATGTCCTGAGCCTGTTATGAGCGAGACGCAACCTTACATCCTGGTGCTGTACTACAGCCATGGCGGCGCCGTGCGCGCCATGGCGCAACTGGTGGCGCGTGGCGTCGAAACCGCCACTGGCATCGAAGCCCGTATCCGCACAGTGCCGCCGGTATCTCCCGACACCCAGGCCTCGGCCCCAGCCGTGCCCGTGGAAGGCGCCATCTATTGCACCCAGGAAGACCTGGCTCACTGCAGCGGCCTTGCCCTTGGCAGTCCCACCCGTTTTGGCAACATGGCGGCGGCCATGAAATACTTTCTGGATGGCACCGGTGCCCTGTGGATGAACGGCACCCTCAGTGGCAAGCCCGCGGGAGTGTTCACCTCCACCGCCAGTCTTCACGGCGGCCAGGAAAGCACCCTGCTGTCGATGATGTTGCCCTTGCTGCACCACGGCATGCTGCTGTGTGGCCTGCCCTACACCGAGGCCGACCTGACTCACACTCGCAGCGGCGGCACCCCCTACGGTCCCAGCCACCTGGCCGGTGCCGGCAGTGATCTGCCACTGACTGAAGAAGAATCCCGTCTATGCCTGGCTCTGGGCAAGCGCCTGGCCAAGATTGCCCTGCGTCTCGCATGAAGCCTGAGCTGCCACCATCCTTGCACAGAGCGCGCCTGACAGTACTCGGGTTCTGCATCCTGCTGGCAATACTGCTGAGCCTGGACTTCATGTTCCGCAACCTGGGCGGGGAAGCCGCCAGCCTCACCTTGTGGCTGGTGCAGAGCCTGGCCTTGCTGCTGATGCTGCCAGGCCTCCGCGACGGGCGGCCGCGTCACTATCAATGGCTGTGCTTTTTGCTACAGTTTTACTTCATCAACGCCGTCCTCAAAGCTTTCAGTCCAGGGCGTGAAATCTTTGGCATACTGGAGGCCATGACCAGCGTGACCGCGTTCTGCGCCGCCATCAGCTTCGTACGGGCACATAGAAAGGCCCAAACACTACTCAAACAGGATGCATGACATGAGTAAATCGCCCGGTATCTTCAGCCGTCTGTTTGGCGCACTCTGGCAGTTCCTCGGCTTTTTGCGCAATATGCTGGCCAATCTGATACTGCTGTTCTTCCTGCTGCTGATCGCCGCCGCCTTCATTCGCAGTCCAGCGCCCGAGGTGCCCCAGGGAGCGGCACTGGTGATTGCCCCCCAGGGCAGCCTGGTGGAGCAGGAAAGCTACATCAATCCCCTGGACAGTCTCAGCTCCCCCAGCATCAGTGAGGTGGTCCTGCATGATCTGCTGGATGCCATCGACGGCGCCATCGAGGATTCGCGCATCAGCGCCATCGTGCTGCGCCTGGACGAGTTGGATGGCAGTGGCTTCAGCAAGCTGCGCGAGATCGCCGTGGCCCTGGAGCGCTTCCGCGCCACTGGTCGCAAGGTCTATGCCGTGGGGGACTCTTACTCACAGGGCCAGTACTACCTGGCCTCCGCCGCCGATGAAATTCTGCTGCATCCCCTGGGAGGCGTGGAACTGGAAGGCTTCGGCAGCTACCAATTATTTTTCCGTTCCGCGCTCGACAAACTCAAGGTGAACTTCCACGTGTTCCGGGTCGGCGAGTTCAAGTCGGCCGTCGAGCCCTATGAGCGCGATGAAATGTCGGAGGAAGCGCGGGCCGACAACCTGGCCTGGCTCGAACAACTGTGGGAACTGTACCGGAGTGAAGTGAATCAGCGCCGTGGCCTCGATGATGGCATGATCAGCGCCTATATCAACACCCTCGACCAACTGCTTGCCACCTACCAGGGCGACAGCGCGCAACTGGCGCTGGAAGCACGCCTGGTGGATGCCCTCCATGATCGCCTGGCGACCCGTGATTATCTGATTCAGGCCATCGGCCCCAACCGCGTCGGCAATGACTTCCTGCAGGTGGACCATGCCAGTTATCTGCGCGCGATCCGTGGCCGCCGCGCGCCAGCCACCCCCGGCGCCATGGATCAAGTTGGCGTCATCATCGCCCGCGGCACCATCTATGATGGCATCCAGCGCGCCGGCAATATCGGCGGTGACAGTCTGGCCAGCCTGATTCGCCAGGCCCGGGAGGATGATGCCATCAAGGCATTGGTACTGCGCATCGACACTGGTGGCGGCAGCGCCTTCGCCTCCGAGGTGATCCGTCAGGAACTGCTGCGCACCCGTGCCTCGGGCAAACCGGTAGTGGTCTCCATGGGCAGCCTGGCCGCATCCGGTGGTTACTGGGTAGCCAGTGCCGCCGATGAAATCTGGGCCAGTCCCGCCACCCTCACCGGCTCCATCGGCATCTTTGCCCTCTACCCCACCTTTGCGGAAACACTGGACAGTCTCGGCATCCATGCCGACGGCGTCGGCACCACGGCCTTGACGGGTGCCTTTGTACCTGGACGGGAACTGCCGCCGCTGGCGGTCAACGCCATCCAGTCCACGCTTGAAAACGGCTACCGCCGCTTCCTGGATGTGGTGGCGGAAGGCCGCGCCATGGATCTGGACCAGGTGGAATCACTGGCACAGGGGCGGGTATGGTCGGGACAAAGCGCGCTGGAGCGGGGCCTGGTGGACAACCTGGGAGATCTGGACCAGGCCATCGACGCCGCCGCGACACTGGCGGACCTCAGCATGTTCGAACCGCGCATGATCAGCCCGCCACTCAGTCCCGCGCAGCAGTTGTTGCGGGAATTCAGCCGCAATCTCGCCACCCTGGACATGCTGCCTGGAACCAGCGCAATGCCAGCCAATAATCCCCTGGCGCGGGTTTATCAGCGCCTGTACCAGGAATTCAGCCAGATGCTGGCCTACAACGATCCACGGGGACTCTACCTGCTGTGCATGCAGTGTGGTCTTACCAGCCCATGATCTGACGCACAAAGGGAATGGTGATTTTGCGCTTGTTGGCGAGGGAGAGCTGATCCAGGGTGTCGAGCACCTGGAACAGAGCCTTGGTGCCGCGCTCGCTGCGTTGCAGGATGTAATCAAGTGTCTCCTGATCCAGTACGATTCCCCTGCCCAATGCCCGCTTGCGCAGGGCCATGGCCTTGGCACCGTCATCAAGTCCATGGAGTTGGTAGACCATGCCCCAGGCCAGGCGCGAGGCCAGATCCGGCACCACACAGGGCAGTTGTCGCGGGGGCGCGTTGGCGCTGATCAACAAGCGATGCCCGGCATCGCGAATCAGATTGAAAAGCTGAAACAAGCCCTCTTCCCAGGCTTTGTCGCCCAGCACCAATTCCAGGTCATCAATGCAGACCAAGGGCAGTGCATGCAGGCCTTCCAGCAAATCAGGGCCGTGATGGGCAAAGCGCTTCAGGGGCACATAGGCGGCACTGACCTGATCCTGGCAGGCGGCTTGCAGCAAATGACTCTTGCCACAGCCGTCCCCGCCCCAAATCAAGCTGCCCCCCACTGGCAAATCCCCATGGCTCAGCAGTGAAAACAATTCCTGGTTGGCTGGGATGACGTGAAAATCCTCGAAGCAGGATTCATCACGCGCGCTGAAATCAAGCAAGAGCTGACGATGGGGAACCATGGCGATTACTGCGCGGCCCACTGGTAATTCATGACTATTTGGTCATCTTCACGAAATACCTCGCCCAGTGGCCTCATGTTGCGATCGAGAGCGATATTTTCCATCAGCTGCCGTATCTGGCCACCAGTGGCAAGTTCCAGATCGATACGGCTTCCCTCCACCGCCACCACATCAACTGTGTTCACATCCACCAGATTCTGAACATAGCGCATCAATCGCGCATAGGCCTGCATGCTGTTGACGCCCTCCACCCGCATCCGCACCAGGGAACTGGAGCTGACACCAGAAACCAACACCGCGTAGTAGGCAGAAAGTTCCTCCGCGACCAGATTCACCGGCATTTGCAGCAGCGCATCAAGATCGTAGTCATAGCTTTCTTCGGCGCGGGTGAAATTGCGGAACAAAAAAGTGCCACGCGCTACCATTTCGCCATCGAAGGAACGAAACAATCGCAACACCATGATGCTTTCGGTTTGATAGGGTGCGGACGCGGCGCGAATCGCCTCCTCGTCCAGTTCCCATAATTGATCAGCGTTGATGCGCAAACTTTCGTTGGCATTCATGGCAGGCAACAGCAGCGGCAAGCCACGGCGGAAGGCCTTCTGCCGCAACAGATCGAGAATTTCACTTTGCTCGCCGGCCGCCAGAACTCGGCGTGAATCCAGACCCTCCTGCAACACCACCCACACCAGGGTTTCGGGGCGGTTGTCGGGCCAGATGGGAATGCTGTTCTGATCCAGCAGGCGCCGGACCTGTGGTTCAAAGAAGTTGACATTGAGACGGATCACTTCACGGGCCGCGCCGGTGACCGGATCGAAATCCCGCTCGGTACGATATTCCCAAAACTCCACATAGGCGTCGGGGCTGGCCAGGGCGCGTTGGATCGCCGGCAATTCCAGCACTTCCTCCCTGCCGGTGATTTTCAGGATCACTTCCGCCAGGGCCTGGCCGAAGCCTTGTCGCCGCTCCCGCTCGCTGTCCCTGGACGCCAGTTCGGCGCTGGCCCGGTACAAGCCCTCCACCAGCACTGCCTGACCCAGGGATGGCAGCAGGCAACAGCACAGCAGCAACACGCAGGACCACTGCCTGCCCGTGCGGGCGCCGTGGTTATTCATGTGAGTCCGAATCATATCCATGGCGGCTATATTACCCGATTGCTGGACGAACCGACACGGGCTGGTTACCATGAAAACCATGTCCACAACCCTGACAAAGACAGCTCCTGCCCACGCTGGCGTGAATTTCACCGCCACTGTCCGCCGCGTGCCCGTGCTTGCCTGTTTCCTGTCCTGCCTGTCGCTGCCCATCATCAGCCATGCCGAAGCCACGCTGAGAACCTATGAACTGGGCTACGAAGCCCGCTATCAGGGCATGCGCGCGGGGGGCGACAGGATACTGACCCGCGACGACAATGGTGACTACCACATGCACGCGGAAGTAGCCCTCACCCTGCTCGGCAAGACCGTGTTCGGCATCCGCGAGACCAGCTATTTCCAGTATGGCGACAATGGCGTGATCCCGCTCAGTTATGAATACCGCCAGACCGGCCTCGGCAGCCGCCGCCGTGGCGTCATTTTCGACTGGGTCCAGGGCATTGCCCATGCCTACGTCAATGACAACCGGGTGGAACTGCCCCTGGAACCAGGGGTGGTGGATGAATACACCGCCTTCGTGGCCGCCGCCCGCCAGTTGCAGGCCGGCGCCGAGGAAGTCTTCGTCCAGACCGTGGACGATGACAGGATCAGGGAACTGCACTTCCGCGTGGTCGGTCATGAAACCCTGGAGACGCCAGTGGGCGCCATCGACACCCTGCGGCTGGAACGGGTGCGGGATCCCGGCAGCCGCCGCCACACTGAATTCTGGCTGGCACGGGACTGGGACATGGCCCTGGTACGCCTGGTGCAACAGGACAGCCGGGGCCGCACCCTGGAGTTGAACCTGCGCTCCGCCAGCTTCGACGGGGAATCCCCCTGAGTCCATCATGACCACGGATATTGCCAACTCGGCCGGCGACAAGGCCGCCACGCCAACCTGCCCAGACCTGCCTCCTGCCCTGGCGGCGCTGCGCTTCGACCATGCCTTCACCGACAGTTTGCCCGCTGATCCCGACACCCGTAACCATCCGCGCCAGGTACTGGATGCCTGCTACTCCTGGGTGAGGCCACTGTCCTTTCCCAAGGCCACATTGTTGGCCTGGTCGGAAGCCATGGCACAAGCCCTGGACCTTGACCCGGAAACCTGCCGCTCCCCGGCATTCACCGCCGTTTTCAGCGGCACGCAGCCGCTGCCCGCCATGAAACCCCACGCCTGCTGTTATGGCGGCCATCAGTTCGGCCACTGGGCCGGACAACTGGGCGATGGCCGCGCCATCAACCTGGGCGAGGTGGTGGCGGCGGATGGCCGCCACTGGGTATTGCAACTGAAAGGCGCCGGCCCTACCCCCTATTCCAGAACCGCCGACGGACTGGCGGTGCTGCGCTCATCGCTGCGGGAGTTCGTCTGCAGCGAAGCCATGCACCACCTGGGCATTCCCACCACCCGGGCGCTGAGTCTGATCACCACTGGCGAGACCGTGGTCCGGGACATGTTCTATGACGGCAATCCGCAGCCCGAGCCAGGCGCCGTGGTATGCCGGGTGGCCCCCAGTTTCACCCGCTTCGGCAGCTTCGAGATCTTCGCCCATCGGGGCCAGCACGACTTGCTGCGCAAACTGGCGGACTACACTATCACCCACGACTTCCCTCATCTGGTGCCACCCCAGGGCAAGGCCATGGATGCTGCTGTTTATCTGCGCTGGTTTCAGGAAGTCTGCGAACGCACCGCCACCATGATCCTGCATTGGATGCGGGTAGGCTTCGTGCATGGGGTGATGAACACCGACAACATGTCGATCCTCGGGCTTACCATCGACTACGGCCCCTACGGCTGGCTGGAAAACTACGATCCCAACTGGACTCCCAACACCACGGATGCCCAGGGCCGCCGCTACCGCTTCGGCCAACAGCCCCAGGTGGCGCTGTGGAACCTGGTGCAACTGGCCAATGCCCTCTATCCCTTGATCGAGGACGTGCCGGCGCTGGAAAACACCCTGGAAAGTTTCAAGCAAGACTATGACAGCAACTACCGGGCAATGATGGCCGCCAAGCTCGGGCTGCTGGAGTTTGATGCCGCCAGCGATGAATCCTTGCTGCAGGAACTGCGCGAACTGCTGGAACAGGGACAGGTCGACATGACCCTGTTCTTTCGTCGCCTTGCCGACAGCGAGCCCTTGCCCGAAACTGCCAGTGCCGAATCCCTGCTGGCCCCGGTGGCTGAATCATTCTACGAGCCTCCCCTGGCACCGGCCATGCGAGACCGCATGGCGGCCTGGATGCGTCGTTATCACCAACGCCTGCTGCGGGACGCTCTGCCCCAGACCCAGCGCCAGGCCAACATGGATGCCGTCAACCCCCGTTACGTGCCACGCAACTGGCTGTTGCAAGAGGCCATCGACCAGGCAAGCGAGGGCGATCTGGCGCTGCTGCACGAACTGATGACGGTGCTGAAACAACCCTATCACGATCAGCCCGGCAAGGATCATCTGGATCGCAAGCGCCCCGAGTGGGCCCGGCACAAGGCCGGATGTTCCATGCTGTCGTGCAGTTCTTGAGCCTGATCACGAATCACGGCACAGGGCCTGGCATGCGGCTGGCGTGCCCGCCGTCAACCCGATAGACTGGGCATACGATTTCAGTAAGGCGCGTAAGTGAACGATCCAAGCCTCCACTCCTACACTGGCGAATTTCTTGACCAGGACGTCGAGCGCGACTTCCGCCGGGCTGAGCACGCTGAGAACATCCGCCAACTCCGCATTACCCTGTGGGTTACCATCGCCGGCATCCTCATGTTCGGGATAACCGACTTCATGGTGCTGGGCACCGGCATGACACTAACTGCCCTGCTGACCATGCGGGCACTGGCGGCGCTGTGTTGCTTGATTGCCATCAAGGCGGTGACTTTGGACAAAAGCCCAGAATCTCTGGTGCGGGTTTCGACCATCATCAGCATCCTGATCATCATGGTGGTGATTGCCCTGGTTCCCGCCCGCCCCCAGACCCTGGGCACTCAGTTGCCAGCCATCATCATGATCGTGCTGGTGTTCTACCTGTTCATCCCCAATCGTCCATGGCGCATGTTGCAACTCAGCACCACCCTGAGCCTGAGCTTTCTGCTTGCGGCCTATCTTTGGGCCGACATCGGCATCAGCGGCGCCATTTCCCTGAGCCTGCTATTGCTGCTGGTGAATCTGGTGGGACAAATGGCGGCCCGTCGTATCAACCGCTTGCAGCGGCAACAATACGCCGCCCTGTTGCAGGAAAAGCAAAGCAACCGCCAATTGCAGATGGAGATAGAAGAGCGCAAGCGGCTTGAGCAGGTACTGCGGCAGATGGCTCAGGTGGATGATCTTACCGAGCTCCATAACCGCCGTCACTTCCTCGAATTGGCCGAGCAGGAGCGCCGCCACTGCCAGCGCAGCGGCAGTCCCATGGCCCTGTGTCTCTTCGACCTGGATCACTTCAAACTGGTCAATGACGACTTGGGCCACGCCGCCGGTGACAAAGTGCTGCGGGAAACCGCCGACCTCTGCCGTCAGGCGGTGCGAGACTGTGACATCATCGGCCGTTTCGGCGGTGAGGAATTCGTCCTGGCGCTGCCGGACGCGGATGCCGACGCCGCCCTGGACATCGCCAATCGCCTGCGGATATTGCTGGCCCGCCACCCCTTCCAGGCCCTCAATGGCCGCACCCAGACCATCACCCTCGGCCTGACCCTGGTGAAACCCGAGGAAACCAGCCTGGAAGCCGCCTTGCTGCGCGCCGACCAGGCCCTGTACCAGGGCAAACATCAGGGCCGCAACGTGGCAGTATTCCGCCAGGATGACTTCCAACCGGCATGAGATTGTGTGCTAGAATCCCACCCCGCAATCGACCGTGCCCAAACTTTCCGCCCCGGTGGCACAGGGGATAGCGCGGCCCCCTCCTAAGGGGCAGGTCGTAGGTTCGAATCCTACCCGGGGCACCACATTGCTTTCCACCCAAGCTACAGATAATGCCGAGCCCATTTAATTTATTATCAGCTCGGCCTTTTCCCTAGAACCTAATTCCAGAGACCGTGCGTCGCCCGCTATCGATCTTGATGCGGCCCTGTCGGAAGATGATGAATGAGCTCAGGGAAAACTGAACCCCTGCTCATTCGCGGACATCCACCTGATGACTGGGATCAGCTCTTTGCTGAGGCAAAGAATAGACGATTAGATATATACGATTGCGTTCTCGCCTCCATTGGTGACTGGCTCGCATTTATTGTGATCATCCCGCATTTGAGAACTTTCGGTACTGATTTGCCAAAGTGCCTTGATCCACTCCCGCGAGTTGTGACTGAAGAGCCTGCTGAAAAATACCGCCATCAGCTACTCTTCCCACCGCTCCCGGCTTGCCGCCATCAGCAGTTCCCACGCATCCGGCGGATCGCCGTGCTCCAGCATGCGTTTGAACATGGCATACGGGTCGGACTTGCTGCCAGCAGACCGCAATGAGTGCTCGTCATTAACCCAGGCGTAAACAATGGTCTTGGCCCTGCTGTCGTAACGGAAGAACACGCGGAAGCGCCTGCCGACCTTGGCCCGCCGCCAATGACGGTGTGCCGATCCAAGTGTATTGCCCTGTCGATAGTCGTCATGGCCGGGATTACGGGGGATGACATCTAGAAGCAACTGGCTGAGTGCGCGGAAAAGTTTGACGTTGGCGTTGTTGGCATGGCCTGCGGGGTCGCTGCGTGCAGCACGTACCGCCGCGGCCTGCAGGCGCTGCAACTGTGCCGCGATGCAGTCGTGGAACAATAGTGTCCATCCATGGGCTCTCATCTACAGTTCCACGTCTCCTTCGATGGGGTCATCTGGATTGACCGGCTGCTTCAGATTCTCCAGCATGACCTGGGCCAGGTCCTCAGACAGCCCCCCCAGGTGTTTGCCTTGGCGGATATCTTGTTCCAGCAAGTCCAGGAAAGCGCCA